>JBDHQB010000028.1:0-27626 GCA_039806825.1 Parachlamydiaceae bacterium
ATACATCCCAATGAAAGCCGAATGCCAAGGAGACGGCTTAGCACACCAAGAGCCTTCCTCATTGTGACATTTGCGCTTACCGCAAACTAAACCGCCCGCAGGTGTTTCTACCACATCCCAATAAATATGACGCGGCGGAACTTTTAATAGCTTAATTTTCATACTTTTTAACAAATAAGTTTTCCATTTTTATACATTAGTGCATAATTCCTACCGATATCATAGCTTATTTAGCTTAAAATCTTCAAATATGAACGAAAAGTATAAGCAAAATTTTTTAAAGGCTGGTTCCATTGCTCGAGACGTGCGAGCATTTGGAAAAGGGTTAATTGTAAAAGGAGCTTCTTACAATAGTGTTATTGATCAAATTAATAAAAAGATAGTGGAGTTTGGGGGTAAGCCGGCATTTCCACCACAAATTGCATTAAATTACGTTGCTGCCCACTATTTGCCACAGCCTGATGAGGACATTGTTTTCTCTGATCAAGTCATCAAGCTTGATGTGGGTATCTGTTACAATGGGGCTATTGGAGATTGCGCTGTTACAATTGACCTGTCAGGAAAATATCAAAAGCTTATCGACGCTACAGAAGCTGCGCTTTTAGCAGCAGAGAAAACGGTCAAAGTTGGAGTTAAATTTTCGGAAATTGGAAGAGTCATTGAGGATACCGTGGCATCTTACGGATTTAAATCTGTAAAAAATCTTGCCGGACATGGATTAGGATATTATAAGATCCATACTGCACCTCAGGTCCCAAACTATTTTGACAAATCGTCGCATGACTTGATCAAGCCTGACATGACGTTTGCAATAGAGCCTTTTGCAACTGATGGCAAAGGGTTTATTCATGAGCAGGGGATGCCTGCAATTTTTTCGTATGTCAGGACAAAGTCTGTTAAGTTAGAAGCTGCAAAGTTCATTTTGAATAAAATTAAAAGCTTGAATGGACTTCCCTTTGCAATTCATCATTTTATGGGTGATAAGTACTCGTTGCAGAATATAAATGATGGGATACATGAACTGTTGAAGTCAGGCATCATCGCAGGCTATGCACCCTTAGTCGAAGACGAGCAATTCATGGTTGCTCAAGCAGAAAACTCCGTCCTCGTCGACAAAGACGGCACCGTCACCATCACCACTCGATAAAACCTATTGCTCGCGCGAGCAACAAATTTAATACTTCTTTTTTTTTTTAAAAGTGTTCCCTAGCTATCGCTTGAAGTTGCTGGTTCTTTGGTAGAAGAGAAAATTTTATACAGACAAGGCAGGGCGAATAAAGTGAGTAGAGTCGAGCTGATAAGCCCTCCAATAACTACTGTCGCTAAAGGTTTTTGAACTTCCGCGCCTGTACCTGTTGCGAGGGCCATCGGTATAAAACCCAAGGATGCCACTAGCGCTGTCATTAACACAGGCCTCAATCTAACAAGACACCCTTCATGAACTGCTTGCTCCACTGGCTCACCCTTTTGAATCAGCCTGTTGATCGAACTGATCAAAACAATGCCATTTAATACGGCAATACCAGATAAGGCAATAAACCCTACAGCTGCAGATATCGAAAAAGGCATACCCCTTAACCACAAAGACAATATTCCTCCAGATAAAGCTAAAGGAACTCCGGTAAATATTATCAGCGCATATTTTAATGAATCAAAGGCAGCATATAGCAACAACAAAATCAATCCTAAGCAGACTGGAACAACGATGAGAAGCCTATTTTTTGCAGAAATCAAATTTTCAAATTGCCCGCCCCATTCAATCCAATAACTTTGTGGCAACTGGACTTTCTCTTCAACTTCAGACATTGCCTGCTCAACAAATGATCCTAAATCTCTATCTCTAACATTCGCTTGCACAATCACAAAGCGATTTCCATTTTCTCGACGAATTTCATTAATCCCCTCTGTCACTTGAATTTTTGCAATTTCGCTTAAAGGGACATTAGGATAGTGAGCTTGTGGATTTGTACTGCTCTTTGCAAGTGGAATTGGTAAATTTTCAAGCGATTTTACGTCTTCCCGCATTGCTTCTGGAAGTTTTACAATAATATCGAAACGTTTGTCCCCTTCAAATATTTGTCCCGCTTTTCCTCCGCCTGCAGCGATTGATAAAACATCTAGCCCGTCTGCTACATTTAGACCGAGCCTGCTGGCAGCTTCACGGTCTATTTTTACGTCTAAAACAGGCAATCCTTTTGTTTGGGAAATCTTAACATCTGCAGCTCCCGGAATCTTTTTAATGATCGCCTCGATTTTCTGGGCTATAGACTCCATTTTCTCAAAATTATCACCGTAGACTTTTACAGCAAGGTCGCTTCTCACGCCAGAGATCAATTCATTGAAGCGCATTTGAATTGGTTGAGTAAACTCGTAGTTATTTCCTGGAAGTTCTTCAACAGCTTTATTAATCCTTAAAATAAGTTCTCCTTTCGATTCGCTTGGGTTAGGCCATTGATCTCTAGGTTTTAGAATAATAAAGGTGTCAGAAACGTTTGGAGGCATTGGATCCGAAGCTATTTCCGCTGTTCCTGTTTTCGAATAGACGTAGTCTACTTCTGGTAACTGCTTCAATATTTTTTCAAGGGTGGTTTGCATCTCTGTCGATTGAGTCAGGGAGGTGCTAGGAATTCTAATGGCATGCATCGCGATATCTTTTTCATCTAATGTAGGGATGAATTCTTGCCCCAAGCGGGTAAATAAAAGGAATGTTGCTAGGACAATGACTAAACCTGAAAGAATGGTCATATATGGAACTTTCAATGCCATGCTGAGAAGGGGTTCATATATCCCTTTAAGAAAATGGACAATAGGATTTTCCTTTTCCGTCACTTTATTGCCTACAAAAGTTGTAATGGCTGCAGGAACAAATGTAAGTGATAAGATGAATGCTGAAATAAGCGCATAAATAACTGTAAATGCCATGGGGTGGAACATCTTTCCTTCCACTCCAGTCAAAGTCAAAATAGGCACATAAACTATAATAATAATTGCCTGTCCAAAGACTGTGGGCTGGATCATTTCTTTGCTGGCTTGCAAAATTTCTCTTTTTCTTTCAGCAATATTAAGTATTCTGCCTAATTCATGTTGTTTTTGAGCTAATCTTCGTAAGCAATTTTCAGTGATGATCACTGCACCATCGACAATAAGTCCAAAATCGATCGCACCTAAGCTCATTAGGTTTCCGCTGATTTGAGTCTGGACCATTCCGATGGCTGTCATTAGCATCGAAAGAGGGATCACTGCTGCAGTAATTAGGGCTGCACGGAACTGACCTAAAAATAGGAATAAAACTCCAATGACTAAAAGCGCACCCTCACTTAAGTTTGTAAACACCGTTGAAATTGTCGCATTGACAAGCTTTGTGCGATTTAATACAGGCTTAATTTCTATATCGGGGGGAAGAATTTTATTGATCTCTTTAAGCTTTTCATCGACAGCCTGTGAAACAGTCCTGCTATTTGAGCCTATGAGCATGAGTGCAGTCCCAACAACAGCCTCATGACCATTGATGCTGCCACTACCTGTACGCTGTTCCTTTCCAATACTTACTTCAGCGATATCTTTAATTCTGATAGGAATATTATCCCGGGTGGCAATGACAATGCTTTCGATTTCATTGGGAGAATCTAGCTTTTCATCGGATTTAATAAGGAAAGTTTCTCCTTTCCTTTCAATATATCCTGGACCGATACTTGTATTATTTCTTTTCAAAGAGGAAATGATGTCATTAAATCCTAGGCCTAGCGCAATCATCCTCTCCACATTAGGTTCCACATGATACTGCCGAACATAGCCTCCAATGGTGTCAACACCTGCCAATCCTTGAATTCCTTTAAGATGAGGTTGGACAATCCAATCTTGAACTGTTCTGAGATATGAAGCTTGCTCAATGTTATTTTTAAGGAGATATCCTTCGGGAGTTAGATACGTATCGCTTTCTTTCTGCCATCCTGGACTGCCTTCCTTTATGTCTGCTCCTCTGCCATCGCGATGTTTAAAGTCCACCGTCCACATGAAAATTTCGCCAAGGCCCGTTGAGATGGGTCCCAGCTTAGGTTCTGCACCCTCTGGCAAACTATCTTTTAGCTCTCGAAGCCTTTCCGAAATTTGTTGCCTTGCAAAGTAAATGTTCACATCGTCATTGAAAACGGCAGTTACTTGTGAAAAAGCATTGCGGGAAAGAGATCTTGTCATTTGTAAGCCTGGAATTCCCGCCAAACCAGTTTCGATAACATAAGTCACTAGCTGTTCCATTTGTGTAGGAGAATACCCAGGAAGTGCAGTATTGATCTGAACCTGGTTGTTTGTGATATCTGGGATTGCATCGATTGGAAGTTTTGTAAATGCGTTAACTCCAAGACCCACTGCTATCAATGTAAAAATAAGAATAATGATTGGGAAATGAATTGAAAATCGTAAGATCCGTTCAATCATTGATGTGTATGCTCCGCTTCAGACTTCCCTAACTCAGCTTTCAATATAAATGTTTTGGAGGCAGCAAAAGGTTCACCCTGCCTCAAACCTGAGAGCACCTCAACATTTTTATCATCGCTTCTACCTATTTGAATCGGCCTCTTTTCAAACCCTTCGTTGACTTTTACAAATACAACGTCAGTTCCATCAATATTTTGTACAGCCTCTTTGGGGACAACTACCGGAGCTGAAATTTTATCTGTGGAAATATCGACTTTTACAAATGTTCCTGGAAGCCACTTTTTATCTTTATTGTCGAGTTCTGCAATTGCTTTTGAAGTAATCGTCTCCTCTTGAATAATTGGACTTACATAAATAATTTTTGCTTCAGTTGAAAGGTTTTCCACCGGCAAAGAGACGATCACTTTTTGGCCTTCGGAGATGTTGTAAAGATCTTTTGGGTAAACACCAATTTCCACCCATACCGTTGAAAGGTCTGCAATCTCATAAATGGTGGATGAACTCTCGATGAATTCCCCCTTTGTAATATGTCGAGCGATAATCACCCCCTCCATAGGAGAACGGATCTCGAAGACTCTTAAGTTGGGATCATTTTGATGAATAATTCCATCGATCTCTGAATCATTTAATCCAAAAGCCCTCAATTTTTGCTTTGCTAGTTGGACATTAATCTTTGTTTCTTCGTAGTTTGATCTTGCATTGATTAGATCTTGTTCGGCTGATATACGGCTCTTAAATAGCTTTTCCTCCCTTTCAAGCAAGGAATTAGCTAGTTTCTCTTTCTCTATCGCTGCGAGATAGGCAGCTTTAATGTCTGCCATTTCACGGCTTTCTAAGATTGCTATGATCTCCCCTTGCTTTACAGAATCCCCAATTTTTTTTCTGGCCTCCATTGCTACACCAGAGATTTTCGGTAAAACATGGACCAATCTATCAGGATGCAAGATGATTTTTCCTCTAGCGGATAATGATATTGAAAGAGATCCAGGACCCGCATCTTGAACATGAATTCCCAAAGTTTTTAGCTGCTTATCTGTCAGTTGGATCAATCCTTCTTCATGTTCGTGATCATGTTCATGATCGTGATTCCCTTCTTCATTATGGCCATGAGAATGTTCCTCTTTTGGAGGGGCCTTGTTTATTGGCTTCTTATCCCCTTTTGAAAGAAACCAGAGCAGTCCACCCACTATGGCTGCAAGCAGAATTAGGCTTAAAATCAGTTTTTGCTTATCCATCCTAGTCAACCCTGCTTATTAAATATTCAATGTCAGCACGACGCTGATGGTAAGTTAAAAGTGCTTGAATATATCTTTCCCGAGCTTCGAATAATGTTCTTTGAGCATCAAGCATCTCAAGATATTCGAATTTTCCTTCTTGATATCCATACCTTACTAATTCGAAAGCCTGATTTGCCGATCTCAACACCGTATCTTGTAAGGTTTTTACCTCTTGATAGGCTCGAATCCAGTCCTTGTAGGCAATTTGAAGCTTATTTTCTAATGCTAACTGAGTTTCCTGCAATAAAGCTTCAGTTCGAGTAATTTCTGTTGTTGCTCGATAAACATTCCCCTGATTCCTATTAAAGACTGGAATTGGAATCGATGCCCCTAAAATCATCCCTTTGTCGTGAGTGTCCTGCACAGTTTTATACCCAACACTCACAGTCAAATCCGGAACCCCGTTTGATCTTTCCAGATTCCAGCTTTCTTGGGCTGCCATGTAGTTGTATTGTGCTTGAATAAGCTCAGGATTATTTCTTAAATCATTCATGCATAGAGACCATTCACAAGGAGCTACTACATCAAAGAATGGGAAAACAGCATTATCAAAATCAGGACAAGAATCTCCCCAAAGGAGCGCAAGTCTTTCTTTCGCCGAAAATAAATTTACTCGCGCATTACGCAAAGTAATTTCTGTGTTTGAAAGTGCTATATCCGCTTTTATTTGTTGGAATAATGAAACTTTTCCCGCTTCAACTTTGGCAGCAACAGTGTTATAGACCTCGAGGGCAATGGCTTTTTGATCCTCGGAAACCCTTAGCGCCTCTTGTGATGCGACAACTTGTACAAATAACTTCATGAGACGATTTAAAATATCTAGCTGAGAAGCCTCATATCCAGCTTCAGAAGCATAGGCTTGATACTGAGCCACTGAAACTCTGTATCCTCTTTTACCTCCAAGTTCAATAAGCTGAGCCATTTCATAGCGGGACTCAGCAGATTGCCATCCAGTCCAGTTATTAGTTCCGAAGATATTTTCTACGCTATAGGATGCGACTGGGTTTGGGGCTAATCCGGCTTGAATCCTTTCTCCTATTTTTCCTTCAGCAATAGAATCAGTCACTGATAATCTAGGCGATAAGGAAAGAGTTCGATTTATTGCATCCTGAAAGGTCAGATCTCCGGCGTAAACCGGGCAGCTAAAGATTAAAGAAAGGATGAAAGCAAACTCACGAAATTTCATCCTACATCCTTCACCCTTTAATCTTTATCTTACATAGCTATATGCACCTCGAAATTAGCATTTGTCAACCATAACTTCATCATTCATCTCTCACCCTTCCTCCTTTCTTCTCCCTTGTCCATATTGTCCATCTAGTCCATACTGTCCATGTTAGTTCATCATTTTAAGGGAAATATGAAAGTCAACTACGATGAATTGCTTGTAAAATCCTACAAATATTGGGATATCTATTTGCATGAAAACCAGTGCTATTTAGGTAGGATTTTCTTACTGTTAAGAAACCAAGAAGGTTTTGAAGACTTTATGTCGATCGATGGTGAAATCCGAGAGGAATTCTTTCGTGTAGGTGAAGAAATAAAAAAAGCACTAAAAAAACTTTTCAAGCCCGACAAAATGAACTATGCCGCACTGAGTAATACATCCGAAAAGCTTCATGTACACATCATTCCACGCTACAAGACAGAACGTGTATTTGATGGCAAAAATTATGTAGATGCTCGATGGGGGAAAAATTATGCACCCTATGATAAAGATTACCCTGTGGACATTTCTATGCTACACAAACTTCGCGATACCATACAAAAGGAACTGACTCAGTGTGGGTAATGTAGAGAAATATTTAGATCATTGAACAAAGTTTATCATTATGGCTATAGTAGAGGGAAATTTTGTAGTTAAATTACACGAAATTGCTACGGTTCCTCAAGATGAGATCAAAAATTATCGAATTTACGGTAATTTAATGATTTCCAAAAAGACAGTGTATAATTCTTATTTGCATTTTCAATTTTCTCAAATTGCAGAATTATTTCAAGCTTTGGACGAAATTGAGAAAGAGATCATAAAAAACGATTATGCCATTCTTAGAAATGAGAGTGTGGTAAATGATCTTTTTAAAGTCTTCACAAACTTTAAAACTATCCTTGCTTATGATGCATACACCTTAAATCGAATTAATGTTGTTCGAAATCGATGCATTGCTTATGTCCCTTTAGAAATTGAAAACGGATTGCCTGCTGTTAGAGGGGTAAGGGAGGTCAAAACATATTTTGATGTTTTAGTAGACGATCTTGTGCATGAAAGATTTTCCAAAGAAAGTCCACAAAATCTAAGATTTTTCATACGCGTTATGGCTTATGGCGCAAGGTGTGATTTTTGGCCTGAAACATATCTTAAATCACTTCAAAAACATGTCAACGAAATTGTCTTTCAACTACTAGAGAAACCTTTACTAACAGCCGAGGAAATTGATTTTTTAGTACTTGTTTTAGGTAATAGGCAATTTAGCTTTTCACAATATACAGTAAGAAATTTTCTAGAATTTCTTGAACAACGGTTAGTTAAATGTACCAAAATAAATGCAGATAGAAGGAGCATTATAAGATTAGAGAGTTTGTGTAGCATTGTAAAAGTATATAAACACTTGGAACGATTTTTTATGGGTCATTCTTTAGATATAAATCAGCTCTGTCAATCCAATTTTATTCCGACACTTACAAAGTACCTTATAGAATTTATTGAAGAACTTCCTAAATTGAATAAAGATCCTAGCGCTAGAGAAAAAATAAAAGAAGCATTTTTACTTGTACCCATACAAAACGGAACAGATTCAATTTTTTACACTATGGTAAATAAGTTGTATTTAAGCGGTGCACTTAGACTGAAACATTCTTCAATTTGCAATGCAGGTTTTATCGTAACAAAAGATAACATTCCTTGTGTGTCAGAAGATTGGTTAAGTGTTTTAGAAACCCTTCATTACGACGTACAAAGGCTCCTCAATGTTCTTTATCGCAATTATTCCACACATCCTCCGAGAACTCCAGAATATGAGCATTGTCAACATTTAGCTAGCTGCATAGATATTGCGTATGATTTCCAGTATTACGTCCTTGAAGCCTTAAAGGGTAACGGTTCGGACATATTTATAGAAAAATTAACAGAATTAAATCGTGAACAGTTGAACAAGGTTTCGTCGCTAATTCAAAAAGGAAATTATTCTTTACAGAGGGTAACGATTTTACTTAATGCCGCGGAAAAAGCTTCTAACAAAGATTTGGTTGAAATTTGTTATACATACTTGTCTTTACATATCTTTAAAAAACAAGAATTAAAGTGGACTGTTAATCTCTCAGAGGAACAATTTAAAAAAATTGTCGCAAGAGTAAATGTTAAAATTCTAAGTAAATGTCAGTTTGATGTGACAAAATTTCCTAATATTACCCTTGCCTCACTAAAAGAATTACTTAAAAAAATTCCTGACATTGATTTAGTTAATTTTCCTTGTTTAGCAAGATCCAATTTATGTGACATTGTTATTTCAAATGGAAGTGCACGTTTTTTCCATTTTAATAAAGATGTCTTAGCGCGTTCTTCTAAGTATTTCAGGGCTATGTTTGAAAGTAGTTTAAGGGAAGCAACCGAAGTCAATCGTGGAACCATGAAGCAAAAGCTTTTAATTGAGTTGGACGACGAAAGCTTCCAAATTTTTTATAAGTGGGTTGAGGTTATTTTGCAGCCCAATTTAGAAGTTGCAAGAAGCACAATTGAAGAAGAAGATCCCTCTAGATATGTTCTCGAAGTAAATTTTGCAAAATATTTTGGAATGGACCACATTTTAGCAAAAATGAAGCTATTTTACACTGCAATCGCAAAAGAAAAGTCACTGGACTATTTCCATACACCACCAACCCCACAAGGATTAACCCTAAGGTGGTTCCCCACCACCCCCAAAGCCCAACCCAAAGAAAATGAACTCCATGTCTAATATGAGTCAAACAATTGTGTATAATAAATCCTAACTTAACCTCAAATTCAAACCCATTGCAATACACAAAGAAACAAGAGTATGCCACTTAGGGTTGCCTGTGCCGGAAAGGGTTTTGTAGAGGCTTTCGCGGCCCACGTGAGCTTTTTTGGCTAAAGCGCCCACACCACCTTGTGCTTCTGCAACATTGCGTAATGCCATAAGAAAAAGCTTCTGAGACTCCTCATCTCCTTTCAAGCTTTCATTTAACGCTTCATTCAGATAAGCCACAGCAAAATCATGATCTTGAAGCTGCTCCAGAAGAAAATCTTGATATTTTCTACTTCTTGCCATTATTCAAACCTCTTGATTGATAATCCTTCAAATAATCCTTTGCCTTATTAGATTTGCTCAACATCTTCCTATTGATTGAATTATTTATCCTCAACCACTTGCTTAAGCCAATCGTTAAGTACAGCTAATAGCTGTCTAATTTCAATCGGCAGATGTAGTCGATCGTCCTTGCGTATTCCTTGGAGATAGCGGGTCCACATCAACTGGAGCGTACTAAGTTGGACATCATCAAAAGCAATCGGGCAAACAAAAGAAGTTCCTCGATGGTTAAAGACAGTTGATATAACGTTATTGATAGACTGTAGAGAAAGTAACTCGTGCGTATGAACCATATTATAGATGTCGTGAAAGTCTTTCATGCGACTATTATCACTCCCTCGATAGATAATAGTCTCTAATTTTTCAGCAAAAATGAACTCTTGGGGATAACAAAGTAATGACACCTTTTCTTCGAAGAAGGCTCCTTTCGAATAGCGCATCAAATCGAGTTGTTTGACTATAGGCTGGACAGTATCACCAAAACCAACATCAATGGTTAATCGGAATCGCGTTCGTCCATAATAGACCACCATTGTCACTTCTACACCAGCATAAGCCATGTGTTGGTGTTCTAATATACTGGTATCCACCTCTTGAAACAAAAATCCATCACCCATATCCAAGATCGCAATCTCAGCGAATGTTGATTTTATTGTCTCGATATTATTACTGAAGTTGAGTGCGAGGAAGTCGAGATCTTTAGTCTCTCTTCTGAGAAAGAGATACTTGGCCAAAAGCACACCACCTTTAAGCACAAAGCTTTCGCAATGTCGAGAACGCGCAAGCCGTACAAGAAACCTTTCAAGAATCAAGGATTGCCATAAATCATCTGGACGTCGATTTATTTCTTTTGCGGCATTACGAAGCCGTGCTTTAAATGATTTTTCAATGTCAGGTGTGATCATGTTGTGTAAGCTAGAATGTAAGGGGTTAATTTGACTCGCAGTATTTTTGCATATGCTTGTAACTTTTTCAAGTCGGGTTTATGGTTTTTATCGCGTAAATAGCGCTGTAAAGCTTTAATGGAAATTTCATGGCTTAGATACCGAAAAGCATCAATCACACAACGCTCTTTGTCAAAAATTTTTACTTTGTACTCGCCCAATATCAGCTCTGTTTTACCCAGATCGACATTACGCATTCTTATAATGCGGGTATTAGGCCGTTTTGACGCATAAGCATGATTAGGAATCGCAATCCAAGCCTCTCTCATTATTTGATCGGTCAGGTCGTAGATACAGAGTGCAGAAATGAGACAAATCACCCCTTCTGGAATTGAAGCTGCTGCCCAAGCTATATGTTCCCAAGGAAAATCAACCCTTGGTTCATAATCTACTGAACGATAAGCTCCTGGGTAAAGTCGTTCAAGTACGCCAGTTTTGACGCAATAGGCCAGGGCATGCCGAGGAATCCCCTTCAATTCGGCATCCTTTACTGTGAATAATGGCATCTTTAAAAGTAGCTTCAAAGCAGGAATATATTTTGACTGTCTCATACCTGAATTCTACAAATCCTGCTCATTTAAGTCAATTGAGTAGATTTTGCAGACTAAGTTACTAAAGGGAGTGCTTCTCTAGATTACTAAACTAGGGCGTGGCGGTGGGTGTTTAGGTGGTCTTGCATGCGTTTGCCTAGGGTGTTGGCGTTTTTGGTGATTTCGCCTTCGGAGATGGAGACCAGTTTGTGGTCTTGAACGATAGCTTTTCCGTTAATGTATACGCTGTGAGGCTTTAAATCAGGAGCATTCCAGATTAGGGCATTGTCCAATTTTGCAAAGGCCTTTGGTACAAATGCTGCCGAATCCAAAGACCAAAAAACTAAGTCGGCAGGTTCACCAGGAGTAATCTCCCCCTTCTGCTTACTTCCAATAATTTCATGGCCACTTGCCGTCATCCACTTGAACAAAGTTTCTAATGAAATGGCATTTGGTAACTGCTGATGTGCACAATGTAGCAGCGACGCAAAATAGGCTTCATTCAATATATTGTTTGTATTGTTATTACTGCAGGCATCAGTCCCTAACCCAATCCTAATTCCCATTTTCATCATCTTGATGATTGGGGCAATTCCTACGCCCGTCTTTGCATTGCTCACAGGACTATGGATCACACTCGCTCCACTCCTTGCAATGAGTTCAATTTCTTCATCATCGATATGAACAGTATGGATAAGATTCCATCGATGGTTCAAAACACCAAGCTTTGCCAAAAGCCTAACAGGAGTCGTATACCTTGTTTTTTTACAACTTTTGACGTGAGTATCCCCTTCACTGACGTGAATATTGACCTTGGTATCAAATTTTTCAGCTAAATGATCTAGCAGCTTTAGTAATTCGTTCGAAGTTCCCTGAATAGATGAAGCGCCAATATGAATATCGACATCCGCAGTTTTTTCTTTGTGAAACTTCTCAAACTGATGCTCAATATCTTTTAAATGGGTCAAAGCAGGAGAATTTCCAAATCCCTCCCACTGGTCATTAAAAAAGCAAGAAACTGCTCCTTTAATTCCCAACATTTTGTACGCTTTAATAATCGATGCTGGCTTATTGGCAACGGAATAGACAGAAGTTGCTCCCGACTTCACTGTTTCCATCAAAACAAATAAAGCTTGGCAGAGCCGATCCTCTTCCGTCTTCTTATAATTGTCATGCATTTGGTCAAGCAGCTCATCGATTCCAAGCTCATCCAGTTTTCTGCGGTCTAATAGTAAATTTGGGTGAAGATGAGAATTAACTAATCCAGAGGTAACATAATATTCTGCATCGTCAATATCGCTTGGGTAATCAGCTAAATAAGTAATTTCCTCAATAGTTCCATTTTCAATCGTAATATTGGCTTTGCAAAATTGACCGTGTGATTTTTTAACCACCACATTTTCAAAAATCATAAGTTCTCCGTTCCAGTTTCGGTGATAGGTAGTATAGCAAATCAACCCAAAGAGTTTAATTAATTATTTGCCGCCCCTCGCATTTTTGTTAACCGCCTCTCCCAACTTTTGTCCAATAAACTGTTTTAAACCTGCTGCCTGTTCTTCAAAAATATCTCTAGAAAGAACAGCTTCTTCGATCATCTGGTTAGTTATCACAGTCTCTTCTATCAACTTAATCTCTTCATCCGTTGGAACAATTTTACATTTTTCGAAAAGCTCAGGATTTAAAATCTCAATTTCACCCTCTCTCTTTCTTGCAATACACTCATCGGCAAGGCCTAGCTTAAAATAAATGTCGTAATGGGATAATGCTTCTTCACTATTCATTAAGTTGATAATTGCTGCAAAATTTGCATGCATGGCTTTATAGCCTGATGTAACAATCCATGTTTCTTGAGCAGCTTCTTCTCCATAAGGTGAACGGGTTAACATTCTTAAGAGCGATGTCTTTAAAGGTCTGATCAGGTAGATCATTTTACCGCAGTCTCCACCTCTCAAGCGTGCAGGCTCAATGATGTTGTCCATGACAAATTTTGGCTCTAAAAATCTTAAATCTAAAGTATATTTAAGGTCTGTTTCTTCGATGATAAACTTTAAAAAAGCATTAAAACGATTAGCACCTTCTGTATTTACCTGAGAGTTCAAAATCTCAGTCCCCCGTCTTAAAAGATATTTCCATTTATCAACGCTTACCACTGTATGACCTTTGGTCAGAGTTGTCTTTCCTGCAGCAGAGTTACCTCCAACTCCTAAAATCGTATCCAAAAAGTTTGAGGACCATTGTAACATCAATAAATTCATCGTAGCGATATACCCATGCAATGCTTTTCTAGACGGAACCAAAGCGTTCATACATTTATTTGCATCCGATGTGTCCAAAGGTAAAGAAAACGCTTCATGGGACTTGATATCTGGATTCATTTCAAGAATCTTCGTTTTTAGCTCATCACCGTTTCTTTCATAAGATTTTTTATCTTTAGTTTGGGTGCAGTTGAACATTTTCTGCCCCATTTCCAGCATTTTGATAATATCTAAAGCCTTGCGGGAATTTTCTTTTGTAATGCCTATTTGTTCAAATTCAAGTTTTGCCCCTAACCACATGAAAATGTTATTTGTTAGAGGATCTTTGTAAGCAAAAGTTTCATCCTTTAAAAAATAGGGAACAAGCTTTGTAACTGCCAAATCACTCATAAAATTTTGCGCTAACTCGACTACTCTCTCAACATTACCGAAATGGGGACCAGCTTTTGAAACAGCTTCAAAGAAAATCTTTCCTCTATACTTTTCAAACTGAGAACGCCAAGTTTTTGGAACAGCTTCTTCCGCAATCAATTTTGTTATAAAATTGTCATCGATGATTTGACCGATCTCTTGTAGCTCATCTTTAGGACTTGGTGGAGTTGTGGCTTTGCGATAGAGTTCCTCGTCAAAAATGGTGAACTCATTGTCATTTTTTACAGCAACAAGGACATTATTATGGTACAGTGAGTATACCTTAAAGATTTGATTTTCTTTTATGAGCTCAATTGTTCTGTGGCGGAAGGTTGTAACTCTTCTATAGGCAGCAATTGTCTCGTGAAGACCTGGTAGTTTAGAATTCGCCTGCGAACTTTTAAAGTATGCATTTCTACAAAAAAGCCCTACCAAGGCTGAAACTGGAGGAATATCCTTATCACTAATAATTAAATCATCCTGATTATCTTTATCATAGACCAAAACGTGGGTTACATCGACGGGAGAAAGCTCTTTTCTTTCAAAGAAATGCTCATTCAATTGATTATACATCTTTAGATATTCAATCAATGCAATCAAAAACTGTTCGATGTGATAGAGTTCTCTTTTCTTGAAATAAGAGCCATCTTTCATCAGTTCTAGTAAAGATTTCCCCGTCAAATTCACTATTTCTTGTAATGTTTCCTGAGAACTCCTTTTAAATTCTTGGACAATTTCATCAAGACTTTCTCGGTCTCTTCCATAATCTCCAAGTAATTCAGTGAATTCCTGACCATTGATGAGCTTATAATTTACGGTCACTTGTTTCTTTGTAAAACCCAATCCCTCTTCTTCAAATTTTGTCACCCAGATTTCGATATCCATAACCTTTTTATAGTCTTCATTAATTTTTGTAGTATTTACCAAAAATTTTCTTCTAGCACCTCTTAAAGCACCATTTTGAATGGCAAGCGGCAATGGAATTTCGAAATAATTTAATGTTGCAATTGAGTATTGAACCTCTTTCCAATATTCCTCTCTGATCTTTTTTGCAGATGCAGTTTTTTTCTCGTTATCAGCGAATTGATCCAATTTAGTTATGTACTCTCGATAAAATGGTATGCAATTAGGTTTAGCATAATCTGCATAGACCCAGTGGTTGTCCTCGTCATAGATAATTTTTATAATCAAACTACTTACATGCCCTTCGTCTTTTAAATCTATTGTGCTTAGAAGAGTAGTAGTATGGGAGATCACTAGGTCAACTTCTTCAAATGCAGACTCAGGAATACCTTTATCAGTTCTTTTATGATGATCTTTAACGAGTCTATCGTAAATATCCTGAATATCCGATTGCATCTGTTCGACGATATCGTCGAGGTTTCTTTTGGGTTCGGCTAAATTACCAATATAAATGGCTTTTGTCTTATTCCCAGGGAAAATGAGATGCGTCCAGACGGAACTTCCTTTTACAAGCACATTCACATCAACTAGGAACCTACCGAATTCGTCCTTAAAACGAAATTTTTTGTACGTATAAAATCGACGAGCTTCCTCAAAAGCTCCACTTTCCATGGCATGCATTAGCACCTTTGCACGTAAATCTTGATCCTCACCACCTTCAGCAGTGATATATTGCACTGTGGCACTAAACTCGATGGAATGGTTGCAAATATCTTTCGCATATTCTCTAAATATACATTTATGCCAATCACTTTTTGCATAGTATTCAAAAGTAAAAGTCCCATCAGAGTTCTGTAGGACAGTTCTTCTTAAATATTTTGACCAATCTAATGCACCTGGCCCTTTCACTTCTTCTAACATGTTGTGTCCTTTCAATTATTGGTATTTTGTAAATGCTTATTTACCGCCGCTGGCATTGCGATTAACGGCTTCACCTAATTTTTGCCCTATGAAAGTTTTTGGCCCTCTCTTCTTGATCCTAAAGATCTCATCTGACATCACTGTATCTTCGATCATTTTTGCAGTAATTTTGGTTTCTTCGACTGACATCTCTATACCTTAACTTGAATGTTTGAATGGACAGGATAACGACGGTCCAACCACAGCGCGTAGGGCAAGCAAAGAACCGTCACTAAGCCTGCAACAACAAAAACCGTCGTTGTATTTGTATAAGTAAATAATAAGTAGCCGGTGAGTGGAGCAACACAGCCCCTTAAGCCAGCGGAGAAAAGATTTAGACCAGAAAAAATTGTGCTATCCTCTTTATTAGCAAAAAATGGCCCTGATACATTCCAGCACATTTCACACCCTGCAATCATTGTCCCATAGAATAGATAACCAGCATACAGCCACTCTGTACCCAAGTTAGCGGCTAATAAAAAGACGAAATAGACTGTTGTGAGAATGTTCATATACAGGTTCATTCTATAGAGAGATATCTGAGTTGAGAGCTTCGCCCAAATGGGCGAGGCGATGACAAATGAGATTCCTTTACAAAAACTGAAAGCCATTGTCAATGCAGTATAGGATAGGTTTAAGTTTTCCTTAAAGTAGATGGGAAGTATCGGCTGTGAAATAAGTATTCCAACACCTCCTAAGACATATAAAAGAAGGTAATGGGTAAAATTAGGTTTTTCCTTAAGCAAACTCAATGATTGTTTTAACGCGTGCTCCTTTTTCCCTTCCCACTTTATTTGGGGGTTGATGGCGACAAAAAGAAAAACAATGAGCATGTTGAGAATCTGCAAGGCTGCGAATAGAACAAAAAGGAGCCTCCACACATTTGCTGAATGATCCATGCAATATCCCAATATCGGCGGAAGCAGCAGCGAAAGCGCATAAAATATTGAAGTTCCCTTTGAAACAATCTTGCTTAAACTTTTTTTATCCATGCAACTTTTTAAAAGTTCCATCCATGCAGGAAATGTGGAGCGGATTGAAACAATAAAGATTGCATAGGAGGCGACGTAGAACCATACGTTTTCTACAAATGGATACAATAGGCAAGGTAAACTGCCTACAAGATAGTTTCCGATTAAATAATAGCGAATCCTCTGTGGCTTGTTGAAGATGAAGCTTGAATTATAGTAAGCAAAGAGGGATGAAATAGGTTTAAAGCATGTTATGATTGTAAGCTGTATTGGCAGTGCCCCTAAATCCTTACCTAAAATAAATACAAGCAGTGTGAAAAAAATTTCGAGGGGACAACACAAAACTCTACTGAAAAGATAAAGTGTTGTTGTAGAGCTCATAGTTATCCAAGCTTGAATTGTTCGAGGAATAGAAGGGCACTTCTCGAAAGCTTGGTACCTTTATTGAAAATAGCACAGATTTCGTATTCAAATTTAGGGATTTTGAGTGGATGGGGTTCAATATTGGGATAGCGGTTGTTTGTAAGGATATAGTCTGGGATGAACCCCACACCAATCTCAAGCTCGATAAAACGTGCAATAATCTCCCATCCAGCTAAAAGGTCCTGAATAGGATTTTGTATATTATTTTTAGTAAGAATATCGGTCAAATTATTAACAAAAGGGCCTTCGTAATCATCTACAAAAACACCATTTTCGATTTTATCGTTAGGCATTTCATGGGATTTATACAATCTAAAATGTCCACTTTGAAGATGATACTTATCAAATTGATCGAAGTTCCGTTCATAAATGACGATAGCAAATTCTACTTCTTCATTTTTGAGAGCATTGCGGATAAAGTTCAATCCTCCCATCTTAAAGGAAAACTCCAAGTCTGGAAAATTCTGCTTCAAATGTTGGTAAGTAGGAGCCAGAAAGGACATTCCCAGGCTCTTTGTAGTCACAAATTTTATGCTTCCAGCAATCTTACTTTTACTTGATTTAACTTTGTCAAATGTCTCACGAACTAAACGAAAGATTTGACGGGCCTGTTCTAAAACGATTTGACCTTCTTCTGTGGGCTGGAGTCTTTGCCTGTTTTGGGTCAGCAATTCGACTCCAAATATGCTTTCTAATTTAGTTATAGCTTGGCTAACAGCGGATTGACTGATGAAGTTGACTTTGGCTGCTTCAGAAATACTTTGGTAGATCACCGCATCATAGAAAAACTTCAAATGTATTAAATTAATTGGTGGATTCATGGCGAAAATTTTAAGCCTTATCTTATTAAAAGTCAATAATTTGCAGGCATACTAAGCTCTATTCAAATAATTTTTTCTTAAGAGCCTCATAAGTTTTATTAATTTTACTTTAATCAAAGATCTAAACGAAGATAGTTGCCATTAGAACTTAACAAAAAACACAAAACGCTAAATAAGTTCTATAAAAACCAAAAAAAGGAAAGAACAATGTTAAGAAATATTTTATTAAGCGCTGTACTTTTACCAGCCTTGATGTGTGCAGATGAGCATAATGGCCAAGCGTCAGAAAGTCTAGACTATAAAGTCCAAGACCAAATTTTAGTTTCCGATGAAAAAGAGGAAGGAGGCGAAATATTAGCTGTGGGTGAAGATGATGATTCAAATCAAATTTTTGCTTGGCTAAGCCCAGAATATGAAGAGTACATGATCTCTTTCGAAGATGAGGAAAGCGACCACGGCCATTTGGCTCATGCTGATGATGAAAGTGATGATTCTTCAAAATTAATTGCTTCTTCTGAAGACGACGCATCAGAGCACTTAGCACGCGATGAGTCCGACGAAGAGACAAAATCGATTGTCTAAATTGTTGTTAAACCCCTCATTCATTGTCTAATTAATAAAACACGATGAATGTTTTCCGTCCCCCTTCGCCAGACCTCCTCTGGTGAAGGGTCTGTCTTCTGACTTCATCCTTCTTCTTTTTCTAGTGGCGAAATTGCCGGTGTGTTTAGGACGGTTCCGTCCACATTAAATCTTGAGCCATGGCAAGGACAGTCCCACGATTTTTCGCTGTCGTTCCATTGGACGACTCCGTATAGGTGCGGACAGATACCTGATACTTTATGGAATTTTCCGTCCATATCTCGATACACTGCAACAGGCTTTCCATTTTTCCGGATAATTGCCCCAGACCCTTTTTCGATTTCATTTTCAGAAGATACTTCCCCCGGCAAAACCCAATCGGTATATTGCCCTAAAGTGTTTAGATCTTCCGAGGCATAGTCTGGTAGAGCTTTCAATGTAACTCTTTTCGGACTATAAAGTTCTTCCCATGGATTAGCTCTTCCCATGATCAAATCTGTTATAATCATAGCCCCAAGGGTGCCATGCGTTAACCCATTTCCCGAATCCCCTGTCATAATAAATGTCCGATCGGAAAATCTTCCCATAAATGCCAAACTATCTGCAGGCTCTTGAATCTGACCCGACCAACGGTATTCCACTTTTCCAAGATCAGGGAACCTTTCACGCGACCAATCCTCCAAAGCTTTGTAAGCTTCATCCGGATCTTTTTTCTGTCCAGTACGATGATCCTCCCCTCCAATCAGTACCCAGTCATGAGTTTCATCTAAATCAATAATTCTAATGTAGTGGTAAGGATCAGGTGTATCGTAATAGAGAGCTTTTTTAATGGTCCCGCGGGGTATTTTTGCTCCGATGATGTATGTCCTATAAGCAGCTTGTTTTAGATGAATAATATAGCGATCGTTTATAGGTGAGTTTGTTGCGACAACGACCTGGCTGCAATTTACTTGAAAGCCCTCTTGAGTTTTTACAACACATCCCGCTTTTTCCTCTTCAATATCCATCACCTTTGTTTGGGTATAAATTTTTCCACCCAAATTCAGAATTAGCTGGGTTAGTCCATTGATATATTTGAGAGGGAGAAACTCTGCTTGTCCTTTAAATCTTAAACACCGTCCAGTGTTAAAGGTTTTGAATAGATAAAGTCGCTATCATCACAGGAGGCGACAGTGGAATTGGAAGATCTGTAGCAGTTAACTTTGCAAAAGAAGGGGCTGATATAGCAATCATCTATTTAAAAGAAGACTCGGATGCCAAAGAAACAAAAAGATTAGTGGAGCAAAAGGGTCGAAGACGTCTGTTAATCGAAGGAGATGTTGGAGATGAAACCTTTTGCAAGGCAGCTATACGCGACATCATTAGAGAATTTGGAAAAATTGATATCTTGGTCAACAATGCTGCAGAGCAGCATCCTAAAAAATCGATAGAAAAAATATCCATTCGCCAACTTGAGAAAACCTTCAAGACAAACATATTTTCCTATTTCTTCATGATAAAAGCAGCCTTAAAATACCTTGAAAAATCCAAAGGTAAAATTATCAATACCGCTTCTGTAACTGCTTATAGAGGTTCAAAAGAACTGCTAGATTACTCAGCCACGAAAGGCGCTATTGTTTCTCTGACACGTTCCTTATCACTTGCTTTAATTAAAAAAGGTATTCGAGTTAATGGTGTAGCCCCAGGCCCAATTTGGACCCCATTAATTGCTTCGACGTTTACTCCAAAAAAAATATCAACCTTTGGTCTGATGTGCCGATGCAACATGCTGGGGAAACCTTCTGAAGTTGCCCCGTGCTATGCATTTCTAGCTTCAGATGATTCTTCTTATATTTCTGGACAATTTTTACATCCCAATGGTGGTGAGATCGTTAACACCTAGGGATAAAATAAGGAGGCCTCTATGCTAAGTACCATTTTATTAATACTATTAATCCTACTATTACTGGGTGCTATTCCAGCTTGGCCTTATAGTGTAGGATGGGGTTATGGTCCTAGCGGTGTCATTGGATTAATCCTATTAATTCTTATTATTTTAATTTTAATGGGAAGAGTCTGATTTCATTCAAAAAGAGGCGTGAAAAACAACGCCTCTTTTTACAATTCTATTCAAAAATTAACTCAATCTTAATCTTAATAGAAGTGCTATTTGATATTGTTATTACCAAAACAATTAAGCTGTGGTAAAACAATGCTAAGACTCCTTATCCTTTTTTGCTGCACTGTCACGATGCTTTTTGGTGATTTGGCTGAAAAGAAAAGATCCTATCGAATAGAGAAATTCGAAACTGTTGTTCCATTTTACAATGGAGAGCTTAAAACAGTTCAAACAACTGTTCTCATTCCTACAAATCAGCCGCAAAAGAAAAAATCGATTGTCATGATCTACCCAGGATACAATTTTTCATTGCTATCTCAGCCACTCGATGGGTCTTCTATTTCCATTCCCACGGCAATTTTTCTGGATGAGGGCTTCGCAATTGTGTTGCCAGATTTAACAATAAGCCCAGAAGAAAGAGGAGGAAATCCGATTCAAGAAATGACCGACATCTTAATTCCACAAGTGTACCACGCAGCATTTCTAGGCCATATAGATTTGAAGCACGTAGGATTAATAGGGCATTCCTATGGAGGCTATGGCACTGCAGCGATTATTACTCGCACCCATCTTTTTAGATGCGCTGTGGCAATCGCTGGTGTTTTTGACTTGGCAGGAAATTATGGAGAATATGATCAAGAATATCCTCTTCATAATATAAATTGGTGGGAAGGGGGGCAAGGGAGGATGAAAACCAGCCCTTGGGATAATCTCAGCCATTACATAGAGAACTCCCCCTACTACCTTGCTGATAAGATACATACACCCTTATTGTTGATCCATGGAGAGGACGATGCAAACTGCAATGTGATGGAATCAAAGAAAATGTATTCGGCATTGTTGCGGCTAAATCGGGAAGCTTATCTCAAAACTTATCCAAAACAAGGTCACTCTATCACTGACTGGAATATCGCTGAAGCCCAAGAGGCTTCAAAAGAGATCATCCGCTTTTTGCATGAGAAGCTTTGATTATATTGTAATTATGGCCCTGAAGATAAAATTCTGAATGGTGTTTGGAAGCCGCCAGAAGTTAAAAAATTAATTAACAGCCTTATTGCAGCTCTTGGGAAAGGATGTTATAGTGAAAACTAAAACCCAAGAGCTGCTTTTAAATGGCAATTGTTCCACCCACTACTCAACCCAGTCCTTTGATATCCTATGTTTTCCGCGGAGAATTTGATGTTCGCGGAGAAAATCCGGCGAGACAAGAAATACTCATATCTGCTGCTCCTTGCAATAGCACCGTAGTGTATATATGTCACATTGATAGGAAAGTGACTATATTGGCCCATCTTGATTTCTATACTAATGTGAGCAGCACTTTTAACGAGATTCAAAAGGTTTTAGAAAAAGAACAAAATGGATTACGGTTTTCTCCTGGCTTTAAGGCAATAGTTATAGACAGAGAAGATTCACAGCAACGTCAATCAATTTTTTCATTGCTAAGGCTAAATAAAGTTATCACATACGGTAGAAAATATACCGAAAGGCAATCTCGAATTCAAGACGATCCCGATTATCCCGATCCAAGTAAATTTATTGAATTCATTTACAGGCCTATTAGAATACAACTTTCAGCTGATACAAGAAATTGTGGGGAAGTAAATTTTATAAGAGATAATGAAGTGGATTCTCGTTTTGAATATATCCAACGCAGGGAAACTGAAATTTGGGAAAATTCTTTGGTGAATAACCTTTCAAATGGAGCAAATTCCTATCAAACAAGAAGAGCCTCTAGGACTAATCAAAACCTTCCCCAGTTCGATGGTTCTAGAACCTATTCAAAGCTTTTTGAAGATGAACTTTTCCATCGTTTGAAAATTGAATATAGAATTAGGCGAGAACTATCCCCTATTCCCGTTCCAAGAACATCCAGTGATTCTTTAGAGGCACCAGTCCCTCCCTCTTCGTCTTACCCTCCTCTTCCAAATCCCCCGCTATAGAAAGGAAGACCGAATACAGAAGTCGGAAGACAGAAGAAAGCTATAACCCTGATGGGCATGGACAAAGTGGACGAAGTGGACACAGTGGACATAGTGGACGGGTCATTCTTTATGGTCGTTTCTGCACTACATTTGTAGCCGAATTTACGTCCATTTTGTCCTGGCCCGTCCACTATGTCCACTGTGTCCACTTCGTTCACTTTGTCCATTGTCCATCAGGGCTATTGCTTTCTTCTGTATTCTGTCTTCTGTTCTGTATTCGCTCTTCCTCTACAAATTTAGAAGATATTTTACAGATTCGACTTCATCTTGATTGATGGTGTGGGGCATGTCTTGATAGACTTTTAGTTCAACTTGGGCACCTAGATCTTCCATGATTTTCGCTGAAGCTTGTGATCTTTCTAGAGGAATGTGTGGGTCGCGATCTCCTGTGCCTATAAAAACAGGTGTTCCCTTGAAATCTCCGCGATACTTTTCATGATTCAAGGTTTTCCCTATTAATCCACCAGTAAAAGCAGCAATTCCTCCATACCTTTTCGCATATCTTGCTGTGACTTCCAGTGTCAAACAAGCCCCTTGAGAAAATCCCATAATATAAATGTGGTCCAACAAGATCTTTTGAGAAGTTTCATCAATGAGTCGTTTTACAACATCGACAGCAGAACTCAACCAGGGTTCATTTTGCTGTTCTTCCGCCATGAAACTATAAGGATACCATGTTCCGTTTTCAGCTTGTGGGGCTGCAACATAGAACGTGTTGTTAGTAAAATATTTTGCCAACCCTAGAATGTCATAAGCGGAAGAGCCTCTTCCATGCAACAATATAAGGGCTTTCTTTGCTTTATCAATACTTAAACCAGACTTGACAACGTTATAAGTGTGCATTAGTCAGCAAACCTTTTTAGATCCACTTGAATAAGAGTAAGCTCTTTTTCAATAATGCTACGATGTTTTTCATACCAAGGAGGAAGCTTTAAAGCTTCTCCAAGATGGGCAGGATCTTCGTCAATTGCAAAACCTGGGGGTAAAGTCGCAATTTCGAACAATACTCCACCTGGTTCCCTAAAATAAACTGAATGAAAATATTCTCTATCGATCACAGGTGTGACATTTAAACCTGCTTTCGCAAGTTTTTCCCGAACTTGCACTTGTGTTTCATCATCTTTGGTAGCGAAAGCCACATGGTGAATAGTCCCTGCTCCAGGTAACCCTTGGAGCATATCTGGACTGCACAATATATCAACATAAGCTCCCGGCTCATGGTGAGGAGCATACCTAAACCGATTCCCCTTTTCTTCTATAAGTGTATGGTCCATTTGCGTTGTAAGAAGAGCAGCAGTTTTTTCATAACCCTCTTCAGCAAGGGTAATTCCATAAAATCCTCGGATGGAAAATTCCAGAGGGATATTGCCGTAGGTAAAAGGGGGGCGAAGATCTCTTTCATTAAAAACAAGCTCTAATCCTAGGCCATCGCTATCCTCAAAATAGACAACAATTTCATCTTCAAAACGTTCATGCGGATCTTCGTAAACGACACCGAATTTATCGAAACGGCGCAACCAATATTCTAGAGCACCTTTATTAACAGAGAACGATGTGACAGTCAGTTGTCCTTTTCCTTTTCTTCCACGAGGGATTCCTTGGTAGGGGAAAAAGGTCATAATGGTTCCAGGAGATCCCTGCTCATTACCATAATAAAGGTGATAAACTTCAGGTGCGTCGAAATTGACCGTTTTTTTGACCATCCGCATTCCCAATAGCCCTGCATAGAAATCAAAATTCTTTTGTGCATCGGACGCTAAGGCCGTGATATGATGTAATCCATTGATTAGCTTGTTCATATCTTTATTATACTGCTTAGCTAACCGTTATGTGCAAATAAAATCGTGCCACAACGTAGGCACGAAGTTATTTAGCCGAAGCTTGAAAAAGAATTTCCATAATCTCCTCAGAATCAGAGAAATGGAATAAAGGTTGAATCTGTTTTCTGGAGGTCAAGCCGCTATCAGACCCATATAACAATACTTTAGGATTTTCAGGATGATTGAGAATTAAGAATTCCTTTTGAAGGACCTCATGTTGATGCACATAATTTTTAAAGGCTTCTGACAGTTCTTCACTTTTACTGTAAACCAAGAGCACCCTTTTTGGGCTTTTCTCTGGGTTCACCATTAAAAGAATTAAAAAAGTTAGATCCCTCTCATTAGCAAACTTTTCCAGCTCAGGAATTAATGTAGGAATCTCCGCATTGCCCCAATAGATAGACTGTGGGATAGACGCAATGCCGTACAGAACAGGACCCTCTAAAAATTCTTTATAATCTTTGCTAAAGGCCATCTTAGGTGTAAAATTACTTACATTATGCTTCTTATCCATCAAGGTCTCGTAATATGTGGCTGGAGTCTGTACATAAGTTTGAAGATAATCCACAGCATCAATATCACGCTTTGTGGTCTTTTCTTTCATCTTTAAATTTCCTGTGTCCATCAAGATGGGCGCTAGCAGCATCAATGCGATATCAGGGTTCATTTTTGCTGAGAGGCTTTTCTGAAAATATTCTGTCACTAAAGAAGCTGAAGAACCGATGACAGTGACATTTTTCATCTTCAGTAATGGATATTCCACTTTCTCATCTGCATGATGGTCTACAATTCTTTCTACAACTTGAAAATATTTTTGCTGCCTTGGCCGCAGGATATTGTGATCAACCAGATTAAGCCGCATCAGATCGTGATCATAAAGATCCTCAAAGGAAACTGAATTTAAAAATAAAAGATCGTCTATTGCTACGTGGTTATTGAGTAAATGTAAAACATCGGGCCGCAAATCTAACTCTTTTCTTTCCAAGTTTATGAGAGGAATGTAGAACTCGTTTGGATTTTCTTTCTGAAGCAAATAAGCAAAAGCGATTGAGGAGACCACTGAGTCTAAATCGGCAGCTTCATTGCCCATAACAAAGTGAACTCGTGTATGGCCATGCGCCCTTTCATATTCTTGTTTTGAAGAGTGCACGTACGATCTAATACTGTCAGCAGCTAAAAGTGAGTTCATAGTTATTAATCCAACAATTAAAAATTAAAATAACCTCATAAAATTAATGTAAATTATTAATAGTATATACTTTACAATATAAATATTTTTTATACTAGATAATTCCTCATTAATGTGAGAACCTTAGGATATGAAGAAAAAAAATCATATCCACATCGGCACTTCGGGCTGGTCCTATGAACATTGGAAAGAAAATTTCTACCCAAAAGGGCTGGGAACGAAAAAATGGCTGCATTACTATTCCGAGCATTTTCCCACAGTTGAGATCAATTCCACTTTTTACAGATTGCCGCGCGCCACTACCATCAAAGATTGGCACAATCAAGTTCCTAAAGATTTTCTTTTTGCTATAAAAGCTAGCAGGTATATTACACATATCAAAAGACTTCATGACTGTAAGGACAGTGTAGAATATCTACTTGCACTTTTGGAAGATCTCAAGCCTAAACTGGGCCCTATCCTTATTCAGCTTCCACCCTCATTCAAAATGAACAAGGAAAGGCTGCTCGATTTTTTAGGCTATTTAAAAAAGGATTTTAGATACGTTTTCGAATTTCGACATGACTCTTGGTACAAGGATGAAATTTATGATTATTTGCATAAGCATAAAATTGGATTATGCATCACTGATTTGAATGGAATCCATTCTCCTGAAGTCATTACAACCGATTTCACATACATGAGATTACACGGCCCGCATAAAGCCTACGTAGGCTCCTATGGACCTGAAGGACTAAAAATGTGGCGCAAAAAAATTGAGAAATGGTCTGAGAATGCATCCGTCTATTGCTATTTCGACAACGACGAAAAAGGATATGCAATAAAAGATGCTGCGGTCCTACAGGAATATTTCGCCACTGAAGCCTAAAGAGAGAGGAAGACAGAATACAGAAGTCGGAAGAATACTACAACGTTGCAAAGAAAAATAACCACGGAGGCACGGAGGGCACGGGGGAGAACAAAGGACAATTTTAATAATGGGTTAAGTAATAAGCTATTTACTTAACCCATTATTTTATCCATTTCATTCTCTACATCTATTAAATTGTCCTTTGTTTTACTCCGTGTGCTCCGTGCCTCCGTGGTTAATTTTTCTTTGCAACGTTGTAGTATTCTTCCGACTTCCGTGGTTATTTTTTATTTATTTAATGCATTCAAGTCCTGCATCAAAGTTTGGAAATAGTTCGGCAAAGAATCCCAAGGATTAGTGCCATTAGCCCCATCTGACGTAATATACATCCATCCAAAAATTTGGGATTCTTGAGCAACAGCACCCACTGGGTATTGGGCAATATTATAGCTCAAAAATCCAATTTTTGATTTTGGACCGTTTGCCAGTTTTGGTAGCTAGACAACTTCGGTAGAATGCTGTTCTCAAAAATGATCATAATATCAACATCGTTTACTGCGCTGACATCGATATTAGTTCCAGGATTTCCTACAGAATAGGCCATTCCTAACGATTTAATATAGGTCGTTATATTTTGATAATATGTATGATTTACACCCATTTCATCTAAAAAGATACCATCTCATTGAAGAATTTCTGACCTTACATCAACTGCATTGCGTTGGCTATAGCTTGTATGTACGTAACCTAAAACAATAATTCCTTGTTTTTTCGTAAGCGTTCAGTCGTCAGCAGCAAATAGGCTAAGTAGGGGCGAGAGATGAAAGGGTTTGCTTTTGCATCCCTAG
>JBDHQB010000029.1:0-27616 GCA_039806825.1 Parachlamydiaceae bacterium
GCATGATATATCTAGGAATGTTGAAAACGACTTTAAGGGCTATTTTATGAATGATTCAAATTTGAAGACACTCTCTAAGCCAGATTATCCCTGAGAGTGATCTCTGCAAGTGAGATTAAAAGTTGATCAAGAATTTCTCTGCGTGTTTTGAAGGATCCTTTTTTACAGTAAATGTGGATATCGATGTCCGGCAGCTTTCTTTTTGGGAACGGTTTGATATGAGGTGCAATTGAACTGTAATGTTCCTCTGCGACAAATGACCTTATAAGAGATTTCATCCATTCCAGATCGCTTTCAATAATAGTCGTTACAGCACTCCCAGACAAATGGGTTTCAAGGACGATATTGGATTTACTGGCAAGGGGATTACTTAGCAATAATT
Organism: Parachlamydiaceae bacterium; assembly: GCA_039806825.1. Classification (GTDB taxonomy): domain Bacteria; phylum Chlamydiota; class Chlamydiia; order Chlamydiales; family Parachlamydiaceae; genus JBDHQB01. The sequence goes on from JBDHQB010000029.1 coordinate 383, forward strand.
CAAGAACAATTTTTCCCGATAAATCCTTTAAAACTGTGACGTTATTGTGATCGTCTAAATTAAAAGGTAATTCGATTAGATCAAAAAGTGTGATGAGTTGGATCGCTGAACAAGAAGGAAGGTTGATTGCTTTCGTTATCTTCCCTTTTTGAATATAGTTGTGTTCATTAAGCAGACTAAATAATCCAGTGCTGCAATGAGGGAGCTGTGATTTTTCTGGAGTGATTGATGAAGAAGCTTTTTGGTGCCCTTGTATGAAAGGTACAGCGGGTTTTACTTGTCTGGAAACTTGAACGACCATAAAGCGTTTATAATTTCAAATTGATTTTTAAGCACTTAAATCTGTATAATGTACCCTATGCCAAAACCAAGATACAATCAAAAAGTCAATCTTACCATCAAAACTCTCGGTTTTCACGGAGAAGGGATCGGCCATTGGCATGGATATACCCTTTTTGTGGAAGATGCTCTTCCGGGAGAGGTGATCGAAGGAAGAATTAGTCAGGTTGAAAGAAGATTCGGTAAAGCAAAAGTTTCAAAACTGATTCAAGCTTCTGAGCAAAGAATTCCTCCTCCGTGTGCAATGTTTGATAAATGCGGGGGGTGCCAAATCATGCATATGGGGTATCCTTATCAACTCGCTTTTAAACGACAAAGGGTTATCAACGCATTTCAAAAACATGTTGCCTTACAAAATCTGGTAATAGGGGAGTGCGTTCCATCTCCAAATCCTTTGCATTACCGAAATAAGATTCAGTTGCCGATCGTTCCATCTCCTGAAGGATTAGAAATCGGATTATACCAACGAAATTCCCATCACATTGTCGATGTTGAAACTTGCGCTGTCCATTGTGAATTGGGGGAAAAAGTCTACCAACAAGTTCGTAAGATTCTGAAAAATTCTCAATTGACAGGCTACGATTTTGAGACAGGTAATGGGGAACTTAGATTCTTATTAATAAAAACAGCCGTCAATTCAGAACAATGTCTTGTCGTTTTTGTCGTTAACGAGGTTAACAGACAGGAATTAAAAAAAGTTGCGGATGAAATTTTAAAACTATGCTCTGCGGTCAAAGGTGTATTAATCAATATCAATACAAGTCCTGATAATACAGTTTTGAGTGATCAATATGAATGTTTGGCTGGAGAAGTTGTCATACAAGAACAACTTTTAGACCTTAAATTTAATGTATCCGCTGCATCATTTTTCCAAGTCAACACTGCACAAGCGGAAAATTTGTACCAGGCGGCCATCAAAGCTGGAGAGCTGAAAAAAGAGGATAGGGTTCTGGATGCTTATTGTGGTGTAGGAACACTGTCTTTATTTATTGCTAAAGAGGCCCAATCTGTTATAGGAATCGAATTCGTCGCAGACGCCATTGAAGATGCAAAAAAGAATGCTGAGCTGAACAGTATTGCCAACGTTGAATTTAAGTGTGGTGATGCTGCTGAACTTGTCCCTACATTGGAAGGTGATTTAGATGTCGTGTATATAAACCCTCCAAGAAAAGGCTGCGATGAGAAAGTATTAGAAGCTATTGCAAAGAAAGCCCCTAGATCAGTTGTTTACATTTCTTGCGATCCACAAACCTTGGCCAGAGACCTAGCATTCCTATGTGGGCAGGGATACAAGGTTAATTCAGTGCAGCCATTCGATATGTTCCCTCAGACTGCGCATGTTGAGACCTTAGTTGGGTTGACGTTGGCGTTGTAGTCCTAGCTCCGAATTAACCACGGAGGACACGGAGCTAGGACTACAACGTTCACAGCATCCACAGGTGTGAGTGACGTAAGAGGTGCCATCATTATAGAGACTCTTTGGCTTTTTCTATGATTAAACTTGAAATAGGATGTTTCATCTCCTCGACCTGCTTCAGCCATTCCTCTATAAAGGTGGTTCTTCGAACTTTATCAACATCATTGACTTGGTCTGAAGAAATGTAAGGCAGTGAGGATAGTTGTTCCTTTTCTTCTGTTGAAATCTGAAGTGTCGCTTTCAATGACCCGCGTGACTGCTCCACCGGCGAGTCTCAGTTGTTTCAATATATTTGAGCTTTTGAAAACTGCAGATTCGAAGAGCAATTTAAGGACCGAGCGCACACTCAAGTCTTGCAGCACAACTGTTCCATCGTTGTTATCGGTAAGATCAAAAGGTGCGTCGATCAAATCGACTGAAGCATCTGTTTGTTTTGAGGTGCAGGAAGGCAATGCAATTGAAGGTACAAGTTTATGATCGCTATTGAGAACTTCCTGTTCGGTAAGAGATCTATAAATAGTAGGATTGTAAAACGGCAGAATCCCAACGATCTTTTCGGAAGAGATATCTTTTTGCTCTTTTGAATTAGATCTAATTTCGCTTGAAACAACCCCTATTGATTGTAAAGAAGTGGCCGATGTCATTTTTTGTTTTGCCTATTTACGCGCATGCGAGGTTTATTTAAGGTTACACGTATCCTTTCCCAACATCCGATAAAAAGGACACCAACTCACCAGTGCTTCCCAAATACAAAACACTCCCACAATCGCTAAGATCCAACTCGCATAAACAAAAGCTAATCCCAAAAACACAACCCCTAAGCCTAAGCGCAGCAAGCGGTCAAAAGTTCCAAGATTTTTTTTCATTATACCCCCCTGTCATCAAGCCTTTTGATACATTCTTTTAATTCTCTCGCAATATTTGGATTCAGTTGTTCAAAAAACACCAATCCAGAGATGCGTTCAATTTTCGCCACTTCAACTTGGAATTTCCATATCGGTGTAGATGTATCCTTCGGCCGTTTATTTGGGACGATGAATCCTGCCATATAAGGTCTGCGATTTTGCCTTTCCCCTAATAAAACTTTAAATAGATGTGTGGGCACTGCAATCTCATTACGCCCTAAGACTTCGTATCGGACAATTTTTCGATTCCCATATTTGCGCGATACATAAAGAGGACCCGTCACAACCAAAACTTCGTCAAACCATCCTGTAATCCCTCGCGTCCACTTTTCAAGGTTATTCCAAACAGTCGCATTAAGGACGGGGTCCTGTGGAACTACATTTGAGATAATGTAAGTTTCTTGTTTTTCCTTAATTGATCTTTTGTAGTTGCCTGCCGCTGCCAAATGACCCAAATTAAATTCTGAATTGCGGAAATCCAATTTCGTCGCCCTATGTTCAGGAGGAATTTCCAGTTCCTCAGTAAACTTCAATGGTTTTTTAAATTAACTCCAGGCGCTCTCCAGGAAATATCTTTTAAAGCTTCCGCAACCCATAAAGCAGATCGGCGCGCAGGACAATAACCTACAGAAAATCTTTCTCGATGAATAACTCTTGCAGCCTGTGGCAGTCCATATCTTGCAGAAGGGCGAAGGGGCATAATAAATTTCCTAAAAAAAAATAACAGTCTATAAGATTACATATATATTCACTAGGAGGGGATTATGGCTATCGATGACTTAGGTAACGTAGATTTTACCGATGGAAGCTTTGACTACATTGCAGGACTCTACTGCAAAAAAATTGTATCTCATCCAAAAGAAGTCATTATTTCTACCATTGCCCTAGCAGCTTTTGCTTTTTTTGCAGAAAAATATAAAATCAGAGAAAAAATTTCTAATCAATTTGATGTTGTGGGTGAGAAAATTTATAATAAAATTATATCAATACCTGACGGCTTTAACAATGCTGTAAATGCCGTCATTTCTTCACCGGATCAGCGTTAGGTAACAGGAGATTCCTTTTTAGATTCTTTTGACCATTCGATGATTCCCCACACGCACATCGCTAAATAAACAGCGAAAAGAAATGCTTGGGAATAGGCGCCAATAGATAGGTCGAACATTACCCAACCTGCATTTCCAATGGCCCATAGCCACTGTCCAATCACATTTTTCTTAATCACAAAGACGTTTCCAGTCAAAGAAAGAAAAACTAAAATCCAAGATAATGTTTCGATTGACATAGCATTCTCCTTTTTGAAATAGCCATATTCATCTTTTTTCCCAATATTGTCGAGAAAATGGTTTGACTTTAGGGACTTTCTTATGTTAACAAAGGTGTCCGGTTAGTTGGAGGGAGTATGCGTCGAGATAGATGGGGTAAATTGGAAGTTGTTTGTGGCTCAATGTTTTCTGGTAAAAGCGAAGAACTCATGTTCCGTCTACGAAGAGCGGAATATGCCAAGAAAAAAGTGATCACCATAAAACACGAGATCGATAATCGGAAATCCTATTCTTGCATTGTGAGTCATAGTGGAGATAAAAGAGAAGCTTTTCCTATTGGAAATTGTGAAGATAGCTTGAGAACCCTGATGAACGTTTGCGATGAATCTGTTGATGTCATTGGGATTGATGAAATTCAATTTTTTCCTCCACAAACTGTGAATGTTATTCGACGTATGCTCGAAGAAGGGAAACGGGTTATTGTCGCAGGTCTAGATCTCGACTATAGAGGAGAACCTTTCGGAATTGTCCCAAATCTTATGGCTCTAGCGGATGAGGTTACAAAATTGCGTGCTATCTGTATGGTTTGCGGAGATGAAGCCAACTTTTCTCAGCGCTTAATCAATGGGGTTCCAGCGAAATGGGATGATCCCACAATTTTAGTTGGTGGAGAAGAGTGCTATGAACCTCGCTGCCGCAATTGCTTCATTATCGATCGAAAATCAACTAAAGATTTCGTGACAGAATACAAGAGGCAGCCGCAAACTGTTCACGCGTAAAGAATTACAGAATACAGAAGTCAGAATACAGAAGTAAGGATGATGTTAGAGTCTTTTACTCTGACCTCCGACTTCTGACTTCTGTCTTCTGACTTCCGACTTCTGAATTCTACCATTTTATTCTGGGATCAATTACGTTATGAAAAGCAGGAGGGCTTTCTCATGACGAAAAGTTTTCATTGGCAAGACCGCAACGTTCCTAAATTCACAGTAAAAGAGAACTATAGGTCTGGGCTAACAGTTGAAGATCTTGAACATTCCATTATGGACAACCTTATTTATGCCCAGGGAAGACACCCTTCTATTGCTACACTTCACGATTTCTATATGGCAACAGCTTATACGATCCGTGACAGAATGTTCCGCCGCTCCTTAAATACAGTCGACATTATTTATAAAACACGCAATAAAACCACATGCTATTTCTCCGCTGAATTTTTGATCGGCCCTCAGCTCGGAAATAATATCATCAACCTAGGCATATGGGACAATACGAAAAAAGCTTTGGCAAATTTTGGTGTTGAACTTTCAGACCTTCTTGCGATCGAACCTGAGCCTGGGTTAGGAAATGGAGGCCTAGGACGTCTTGCTGCATGCTATTTAGACTCCATGGCAACACTAGAAGTGCATGCAATCGGCTACGGGATACGCTACGAATTCGGAATTTTTGAACAAACGATCAAAGATGGATGGCAAGTTGAAAAAACCGACAAATGGTTGAGCATGGGAAATCCTTGGGAGGTAGAACGTCCTGAGGGTATTGTGCAAGTGGCTTACGGAGGCTACACGGAAAGATACAAAGACCAAACCGGTAAAGAACGGGTGCGTTGGGTTCCTGAAAAAGTTGTAGAAGGAATACCCTATGACATGCCTATCACTGGATTTGAAGTCTTTACAGCTAACCGACTCCGACTTTGGAAAGCAGACGCTGTAGAATCTTTTGATTTTGCTGCTTTTAATCTAGGGGATTATTACAAGGCTGTTGAAGAGAAAATGTCCTCGGAAAATATTACCAAAGTTCTTTATCCCAATGATGAACAGACGCAAGGTAAGCGTCTCCGCTTGGAACAACAATACTTTTTTGTCGCATGCTCCCTGAAAGATATGATGAGAGTGCTGGAGTTTGAAAATCGTCCAGTAACGGACTTCTGTGATGCCTTCACAGCTCAGCTCAATGATACACATCCCTCTGTTGCCATTCCTGAGCTCATGCGCATGCTTGTAGATGAATATAATGTAGAGTGGGACAAAGCTTGGGAAATCACTCAAAAAACGTTTGCTTACACGAATCACACTCTTTTAAGCGAAGCACTCGAAAAGTGGCCTTTGGATATATTTGGAAGACTTTTGCCGCGACATCTAGAGATCATTCTTGAAATCAATATGCGATTCCTTGACCAAGTTCGCATAAAATATCCCAATGATCTTGACAAGTTGAGAAGGGTCAGCTTAATCGATGAAAATGGCCCTAGATATGTCAGAATGGCCAATCTAGCTTGCCTGGGAACCTATGCAGTCAATGGCGTTGCTGAGTTGCATACTGAGCTGCTAAAGAAAGAGCTCTTCCCAGATTTCGTGGAAATGTGGCCAGAAAAATTTCACAATGTCACTAACGGCGTTACACCCAGAAGATTTCTTTATCTGATCAACCCTGAGCTTTCTGAGCTTATTACAAGCAAAATCGGCAACGAATGGACCTCCCAGCTTGAGTCCCTGAAAAGATTGGAGCCTTTCGCTGATGATGATGCCTTCCAGGAAGCATGGAGAAAAATTAAGCTGGACAATAAGAAAAGACTATCTGAAAGCATTGCTCAATCTACCTCGATCCAAGTGAATCCAGATACCCTTTTTGATGTCCAAGTCAAAAGGATCCATGAATATAAAAGGCAGCACTTAAATGTCCTCCATATTATCACAATGTATAATCGAATAAAGGCAAATCCTGAGTTGGATGTCGTTCCAAGGACCTTTATTATTGGCGGAAAAGCTGCTCCAGGGTATTTCATGGCCAAGTTGATCATAAAATTGATCAACTCTATTGCTGAGGTTATTAATAAAGATCCTGCGGTTCAGGGCAAAATCAAAGTTGTGTTCTATCCCAATTTTAATGTGAGGAACGCGCAAATTATTTATCCTGCTGCAGACCTTTCAGAGCAAATATCCACTGCAGGCAAGGAAGCTTCTGGAACAAGCAACATGAAGCTTTCTATGAACGGTGCATTGACTATTGGGACTTTAGATGGGGCCAATATCGAGATCCGTAAAGAGGTAGGAGCAGATAACTTCTTCCTTTTTGGACTTACAACAGATCAGATCAATGCAACTTGGAGAAATGGTTACAATCCTAGGGATGTTTATAATAATAATCCTGAACTTAGAGCCGCAATTGATCTAATTTCTAATGGGTTTTTCTCTCATGGTGATACGCGCTTATTCAAACCATTAGTCGATAATCTGATGTATCAAGATCCCTACAGGGTGTTTGCAGATTACAGGTCTTATATAGAATGCCAAGAAAGGGTAAGCGAGGCTTACAAAGATCAGAAGCATTGGACAAAGATGTCGATATTAAACGTCGCAAGGATTGGAAAGTTTTCTTCCGATCGCTCCATTCGTGACTATTGCCAATATATTTGGGACCTTAGCCCTACTACGGAGATTGTGCATACATTCTAACACTAACTCGTGCCTTGGCGGGGCACGAAATTTTGCAACTCTTTTATTTTTAAAAACTTATTATTTCAGCTATTTTATTTAATAAATTAACCCCAGTTTATTTATAATTAAAGTGTACCGGAGGTATTTTATGTATATTTACATAAAGTATTTAATGCTAGCTGTATTAGGCCTAGGTATTTATGCTTTAATAAATACCGAAAAGGTTCATGCAGCAAACTATACTGTGGTCCCTGGAGGACCTGCCTGTATAAAAGTCTTTGACGGAGGGACGCAGTTAAACGGGCAACAAAATATCCGTTTTTACAATGCATGTCCAGATGACTTATATATAAATGTTTGTGTACAAGATAGATCCAATAATACTAAACTCTATCAAAGCAACAGGCGTGTCGATTACAACGGAAACTTCACTATTAGCACTTTCCCAGACCAAATACCTAGAATTGTCACCTTCGTAGCTGGAAATAACCCACAAGCAGTTCCACCGCTCTGCGCTAAGAAAGCTTAGAATGAAACAGTCCTATGGACAATGGACAGTATGGACAGTATGGACAATATGGACGGATCCATGGAACACTACCGTCCATATTGTCCATACAGTCTATCGTGTCCATATTGTCCATTAGACTCCTGCCTAATTATTTTTTCAGCGAAAAGTCTGGCGTATAACGTCCTATAAGAACCCTTTTCCACCAATTGCCGGTTTCCTTTTTCTCTTCCATACTTGTGAAGACATAGTCATACATTAACACTCTCACAAACTTGGGCGGATGGTCCTTAAAAGGATTATGCCTTAAAAGGTTCAACACATCAGGAGTTCCTCTCAAAAGGTGCGCAATGAAACTTTGCACCCAGCTTTCATATTTATACCTCCGGAAAGGCAAAAACCATGCTTGCCAATCTAGCCTGGGTTGATAGGGAGCTATCCTTCTGGGCCTTCTGCTTACTTCAGAAGGCTTATATTTAAACAAATACTCCTTCCATGTCGCACCATCATCACTTCCTTCAAAAATAACTTCTAATCTTTGAGTTGTCATGCTCCCAAATATTCCGTATCTGTTCGCTATATGATAAACAGCTGCCCAATTCAAAATTTTTTCAAACCACGGATTTGGCCTCCAAAACTGCCACAACCGCATAATTTGAAAAGAGGCTAAAATAGATCCTAAAATCGTTAAGACAACATTGAGCAGCAGGGGAGTAGCTGTCACTTCCGGAGCGGTAAAGAAGAACCCTAGTATCCAGTTGTTAAGTAAAATAGTACATATCACCACTGTAAGATGATTCAAATAAGAAAAGTTTCCAGTGAACCAAATTAAAAACTGCAGAGAAAACATCAAAACGAAGGTGACGAGTCTAATTTCTTCAGAAAGAAAAATTCCAAAAGGAACGAAAATTTCAATCACAAACATAAGTTGGCAGGATAGCTTATGGAACCACATGGGAAGTTTATGGACATACCATGCGGTTGTATTGGGCAATGGCTGTGTTTGATAATGATAGGCAATAGCCGTCATGTCACGCCAGCTTTTATCGTGCGTGACAAGTTTTATCACTCCTGCTTGTACATAAAACCTAAAAAGCAAAAGGTTCGTACTGATCCACACCATCATATTTGGAACAACAGTCAGACTCATTAAGAATGCCTGAACTGTAGTCTCAAGCAATAAGCCTTCCCATCCAAAACTTAAAAAGTCTTGTCCTGCATAAGTGAGGGAAATGTAAAGAATGTACAATAGTAATAGCAGCAGTGAAGGGTAATATCCAAACATGAGTACAACAGACAAAATTGTTCCTAATATTGTCACACCCATTAAAAAGGTATTGCTTTGGTTAAACCAAAAAAGAGAAGGGACTCTAAGATAAAATCCCCAGTTATTCCCTTTATTTTGTTCTAAAAGAGCGAATAGATTTTTAACAGGAAGGATCCCACTTTCACCTATAAGCCCCTTGACTTGAAAAATTAAAGCTCCAAAAGTCAAAAAATAGATAAAACCGACCAATCTCGGGAAGAGGGCGCAAATAATGGTATAATCTTCTGTACTAAACATAGATTATCGTGGTTGTGTCAGTACACTTTCAACAGGCGGCGGATACGGTTGATTAAAGATAATTGCGCCTAAAGCATCGTGCATCGGATAAAGAATTCTGGAACTGTGAAAATTGAGGTCATTGTTGCTCAAAATAATGATCACAACATTTTCGTCGGGAAATATCGAAAGTAAGGAGGAATACCCATCAATTTCGCCCTGCTGCCAGTAATGGGTTTTACCAAAATTTTTTATTTTAAGGTCTTTAGCTTTTGTCTTGGCATCTTCCACATGCCATCCAAACCCGAAGTTATTTTTGTTTTGAGCAAAAGTTAACCTTTTCATGTAAGGCCCAATGACTTTATCGCTTAACAAAGATTGGGTCCAAACAAATAGGTCAGATAAACTCGAATAAAGTCCATTTGAAGAAAATAATTGTGTATTAGGAGTACACTTAGCGTTAATGGGTCGATAGTTTGAATCCAAAGAGTATCCATAAGCCATCAAAGGAATAATTTGTTCATTCCGAAAGACTCCCGTGGATTTTAATGCAAATGGCTCAATAAAACGTTGTTGTATATATCCCTCATACTCGATTCCTGTCATCTCAGATAACAAAAATCCTAAAAGAAGATAGTTTGTATTACTTTCATAGAAACTTGTTCCAGGATCAAATCTTGTGGATGCTGAATGTAAAAAATTAAGGAAATCTGTAATTGTGATCTCCCGTTTTCCAACTGGAGGAGTAAACGCTGGAAGTCCTGAAGTATTATTTAATAGTTGTTCGATCGTAATCTTTTCCGACCATTCACGCGGAAGATCTGCAATGTATTTACCTATAGGATTGCCTAGCTCTATCAAACCCTTTTGCACCTGTTGCATGATTCCAGCGGATGTAAATGGCTGTGTTAGCTCTCCAATTTTAAAGACATTCCTGGAGTCATTCGGAACATTTAACTGGAAACAAGCTTTTCCAAAACCGTTCGCATAAAAAGGTTCTCCTTTTTCACTTAACAACACTGTTCCGGAAAACCCCCAAGTTTTTGCGGCAGCCTGCATATAAGCTTCTGCTTTGTCCGTTTTCGCCTGATCTTGCGCAAAAAGGGATGAAGTACCAAAAATCAAACATGCAATGAAAGCTCTCATTAACCCGCTCCAGTTACTACAAATAAATCTTGTTGATACTTTGGCATTTGATCGAAATAATCTTCCGGCATATTGAATAACGACGCCAATAATTCATTCGAATAAGCCCCCAACGAGCCAGAAATCCCTATATCGGAAGGTACGCCGCTATTGAAAAAGATAGTGAAGAATGCATCTTCATTACCTGTGTTTTCAATGTGGTGGATATAGCCACGTGGCATGTAGCTCATATCTCCTGGGACCATATCAAAGGTGTCTACATTTCCACCTGGTGACAATAATGTAATCCTTGCTGTTCCACGCACCAAATAATTAAGTTCTGCAGCATTGGGATGCCAATGGGGCTCTCTCGCCCCATTAGGTTTTAAGGTCACACTGTAAACTGCCAATCCATTCAAGGCAGGTAGAAGGTAGGAATTACTGATCTTCACCCATCCACCTTGCACATTTATCTGAGGATTGACTGCCTCTAAATTCAGTTTGTAATGATTTGTTTTATTGGCCAATGTTGGAACTGTGGGATGGTCTTGAGTGCCAAAATAACCCTGGTTCTTATTCTGCTTTACATTGGCAAAATAACGAGAAGGCTGTTTAAACGTTCCCCCTAGAATATGGTCAGGCATTACGTAAAGAGACTCAGAAATTCCTAAATTTTCAGGCATCTCATTGTCAAAACAGACCACCATTTTTACAGGTGTGGACCCAATATTCTCAATATGGTGTAAGAATCCCATGGGAACATAAACAATTTCACCTGGTTCTACTGTGAAAGTGTCATGAGTATTTCCTGCTCCAAACACTGTCATCAACGCTCTGCCTTCCAAAAGATAACTCAACTCATTTGCGTTCGGGTGCCAATGCGGTTCTCTAAAACCTTTAGGGGTTATTTCTAATAACGCTAAGGATAAACCTGACAGTGCAACAAGCTCCCGTTTGGTTGCTTCTGATTTTGTTCCACCTGGACGTATAATTTGAGGCTTTTGTTCGCCAATATTGAATAGGTGTTTGCTACCTTTTAACGTTCCAAACATTGCTAAAACTTCCTTAAATAAATCTAAAAGTTCCTAAAATTGAAGCGAAACTCGGTGCATATTCTGAGTAATCGTCCGTATTAGCTGAAAAGGTAATTAAATAAGCAGTTCTTCCATACACCATGTATAGTTGATGAACGGTCTGGCTATGTCCAAATTCGTCTTGATAGTTATAGTCGATAACTTTTGCTTCGACGTTTTTTACAATCGCATCTCCAATATTGTTCATATTGAAATTGGTCATGTTGCGAAGCTGATTTAAATTCAAATCAACAAAATTATTTAAGGTCGTTCCTGGAGGTATAGATGAGGTGATCACACTTACTGAAGCATTAGACATTTGTGTGAGTTCATTTGGAGGGGACATATACATTACATCAAAGCCTCCATTCCCACCATTACTTCGTTTCACCCAGTTTGCAGGGAATTGAATGGAATAATGTTTGGCAGCGTTCACATAGAGATTTTCTTGTGCAGTAGCAATCCCTGTTGTTAAAACAAAAAAGGCCATTAATAGGGCAGTTATTCTCTTAAACATTTAATGCTCCTCAAGTTTAAATTTATTAACTTCCTACCTTAACAGGCTCCTCAAATTCTAGATTGAATTTGGCTGGTCCTGGCATATCCTGCTTTTGATAAACAATATTCACTTGAACTTGATTCTGATTCGTAGTAATCAAATACCCTTTTTCGTTCTTCTTAATATCGAGAATAGGCTCTCCACTGCTCAACTTCTCTGCTAAACGTTGGTCTTTCAATATAGCTGAAAGCTCCACCAAGCTTTCATAAAATGGCGGCAACGCTGCTGATAAACTAGTGAATATATTCATGCTGATAGCGATTGCCATTAGAAATTTTTTCATAGATGCACTCCAAGTTAATTGCTTCATTCTTCATCCTTACTTTCATTACTGTACAATAATTTAAATAATTTTTATAAATGCAATCTTTGCAAAGTCTTGAATGTGGGTTGGGAGTTTTTATGAGATTAATAAAGAGATGCTTAGGATGCTGCCTTCTTCTATGTGGCTTTAATTCGACCTCTTTGGAAGCAAAACAACCCTATCAAGTGGATGTCACAGTAGATGCTTTTTCTGCGCATGTCAGCGCACCAAATCTTACAGATTTAAGAAGGGATTTAAGTACCGACTCTCTTGCAAAAGATCTCCCCACCTATACAACTACTTCAGCAGTATCTTTCGATATCGATTTACGAGGACTTGAAACCATTGCATCCTTCGCCGAGAATTCAACAGAGCTTGTTGTGACATTTCCGAATATAGATAGTACTGTCACCTTTGATGGGGGAACACGCGATAATAGCGTAACGTTATTCAAAGAGTTTTTGCAAGATGCTGGAGCAAAAAATAAGTTATTAAGGGCTTATGCACGGTTTTCCCCCATCGATCCTATAGCCGGAAACCCTACAAGTTTACTGTCATTGATGGCAAATGCCGATTACTTATTGGGTAGGTTATCACCCTATGCAGGCTGTTGCTGCGATTGGATAACTCAACCCGTGAGGCATCAGTTCCAATTAGGCACAAGTGCTGCCCGTACATTTAATCGAGAAGGCTTTGATAGCACTGTGGTGACATTGCCATTAAGGTATTCCTATTCTCCATGCCTAGATTGGGCACTTATTTTGGATGCACCTATTACTTATATTCGAAATGGTGGGGCTTCTTCTGTGGTAAGTTCGCTCGCATTAGGTTTAAGAGTGCCAATCACAGATTTTTGGGCGCTGACTGCAACAACAAGATTTGGAAGTGGAGGAAGCGTTGATCTGTGCACAGCAGGAGCATTTTTCTCTCCTGGAATAAGCAGTCAGCTCGATTACGGATTCTGGGGACTAGTGTTCAGCATGACCAACTATGTAGGATATTTTTCTTCGACAAACATGTGGTTGGGTGGAATAAATCTAAATTACCATCTGCATGACTACGTGTTTAAAAATGGGATTACGATCACAGCTTGCGAAGGATTTGAACTTTGTGGTTATCCCTTAGGATTTAATATTAGCTTTGTCGATACCGATTTTCAGCGTGAGCGCCTTTACATAAGCCACTACGATGAAGTAGGCTTTCAAATATTTACCAATGGCATCAATCCCTGCCTAGATTACGACTGCGCAATCTTAGGCTTTTCCTACATGTTCGGCCCCAAAAACTACCACGGCTACAACTTCAACCTCATTTACCAGTTTTAGGAAGGATGAAGGATGAGGGATGAAGTCAGAAGACGGAAGACAGAAGACAAAGTTAGAAGTCGAAAGTCAGAAAGCTGTAAACTCAAACAATTTTTGCTTACTTCTGAATTCTATTTTCTGAATTCTGCCGCCTATTGAACAAGCGTCTCGCTATTGTCAAATGCGCGGGTCTCAACTTCATGCTTGGAGCAGGCGCCAATCGTATTGTACTCGATATGAGATACCGCTATTGCTTTATCAAAAGTATGTAAAACAATCCCTTCACCAAAATGGCTAATTTGATTGCCTTGAATTGTGAAATTTGCCATCGATACTCCGTGATTGCGAATATCAATTCCATTCACAGCATCTAATCCGCACCCTTTAATGCAATTGTCAGTGATTTCAAAATGGCCTAGCACATTTTCAAGTCCAATGGCACCTTCAACCTTCGAACCTGTAACAATGGACAAGTGACGAAGCTGACCCTCACAAACTTCCTTACCATGGACCGCCCACCCTTTTGGGGAATCAATCACAAAGCCATGCACTTCATTTTGGCTCCCCAACTCTATACAGTGGCCCTCAATGTTGCCAATGACAGGAGCTTCTCTAGTTGTAGCAGGTAAATAAAATGTCCCGAATTTTGTCGCAAACTCATACGAATGATTGGATCCCAAAAGATGCTGCGAATCTTTTAAAATAATCCCTCTGTCCATTCCTCTTTGAGTCCCATCTCCACGGTACACATAAATAATATCATTGTTTTTGGAACCATTTTCCGCAGCTTTAAGTGTGCTGTAGGGATTATCAAATGACCCATCGCCAATCTGTGTATTCATATTGTTTACAAAGATAATCCTGACAGGATGCTCAGTCTTGGGATCGATGATTTCCCCTAAAGCTGCCATTGGGTCGGAAGGCATGGTATAGATTTGTTCTCCATCCTTTGCGGTTCCGGTCAAAGCATATTTTGTCATGAATAAATCGATCGTAAGTTCTTCTTCACCAAAACTTTTCACATTCCAGAACTGAGCAAAGCTCAAAAATAAATAGATGAGTGTGCGTCGCTTCATTCCATTTCCAAAGTTGATCATTAAAATAGAATTTTTATTCCTATTTTTATTTTTTGTCTTTATGAAAAGAAGCAAAGCTACAAAAAGTTGACTTATCACATGTTAGATTGGCTGTTTCCCAAAGAAATTAAATTTTACGATTTCTTCGATAAACATGCTGCTATCACCCTTGAAGCGGCTCGAGAACTTCAAATTCTTGTTAGCGGTACCGCCGATATCCCACTTACGGTCGTAAAAATTAAAGAACTAGAGCATAAAGCGGATAATGTTACCTACCAATGTATAGAATGCCTACATAAAATCTTTATCACGCCCATTGATAGGCAAGAAATTCACAAACTTATCAGTGCAATGGACGATATTATCGATTGCATCGATGGGGCTGCTAGATGCATCGCCACTTATAAAATTACAAACATGAAACCCGAAGCCTCTGAACTCATGACAGTCGTTGTTAAAGCGGTTGAACAAGTTAAAGCTGCCGTATCGGGACTCAGAGACATTAAGAATGCTAAAATCATTAAAGAACATTCTATCCTCATCAACCGGACTGAATATGACGCTGATATCCTCCTTTCTAAAATCGTCGGTGACCTTTTTGAAAATGAGAAAGACATTCGCACTCTTATAAAATGGAAAGAAGTCTATGACTTGATGGAACAAGCTACAGATTATTGTGAAGATGTCGCAAATATCGTCGATGGGATCATCATGGAGCAATTGTAATGGAGGCTCCCTCTTTGATTCTGATCCTTACTATCGTTATTGCTCTCCTTTTTGACGTAGTCAATGGATTCCATGATGCCGCAAATTCCATTGCTACAGTGGTTTCTACACAAGTGTTGAAACCTAAAACCGCTGTTCTGTGGGCAGCCTTTTTCAATTTTGCTGCTATGTTTGTCTTTTTTCCTCGCGTTGCTGAAACTATTTCTAAAATTGTTAAAATTCAACCTGAGGAGGACATTTATATTTATATTGTTCTAGCTGGACTCTTGGGAGCAATTATTTGGGACTTGATCACATGGTACTTTGGATTGCCATCTAGTTCTTCCCATGCTCTGATCGGTGGAGTGGGAGGAGCAGGTTTAGCCTATGGGGGCCCCGATACTCTCCATTGGAATTTAGTTTGGATTGCAGTTATTTTTATTGTGATTGCACCGATTTTAGGATTTATTCTTGGCTTTTTGATTAAGCTAATGTTGAGTTGGATTTTTAGGTATTGGTCGCCATCCAAAGTGGACAAGACATTTAGGAAGGGGCAGCTTGTTTCTGCAGCATTGTATTCTTTGGGACATGGAGCGAATGATGCGCAGAAGACTATGGGAATATTGTTGGCATTGTTGATTGCATCTGGACATTTGGCTCCTGAAACGCAACTATCGTTAACGGATTTGAAGACGGCGTGGATAATAGCAGCTTGCCATATTGCGATGGCGATTGGGACGGCTCTGGGGGGATGGAGAATCGTTAAGACAATGGGAATGAAGTTAACAAAGCTTCAGCCGGTCGGGGGATTTTGTGCAGAGACGGCAGGAGCGATGACATTGTTTACGGTGACCCATTGGGGAATACCGGTGTCGACAACGCATACTATCAACGGAGCGATAGTAGGAGTAGGCAGCAGTACCAATTCATTATCCGGAGTCCGTTGGGGAATAGCTCGTCGTATCATTTGGGCCTGGATTTTCACCATTCCGGCCACGGCAGCCATTGCAGCGGGGCTGTTTTTAATGTTTCGCTTTTTTCTGTAAAGTCTTGTGTCAAATGTAATGTAAAGGATTGTGTGTGGGTTAAGTTTGCGCAGAATTTTTACACAGAGGCACAGGGGACACAGAGGTACACAGAGGTACACAGAGGAGGGAAGAAGTTGTGAGTGGGTTGAGTTTGTGTGGAAATTTAACGCAAAGGCGCAAAGACGCAAAGGTAGGGAGCGGGTTGTAGTGCTTAGAACTGTTAGCTCTTGCGAGAACCATTAGCTCTGCCGAGGAACGGGCAGAGCTAAAGGTACTCGCAAGAGCTAACGGTGCTCCTGAACATTCGAGGAACGAATGTTCAATGGTTTTCTTTTCTTTTTTGATAGGGTTAGATTAGCAAAATTTTTGTAGACCAATCTCTTCGATTTTTAGAACATCAAGACCGCAGAGAACCTTCCTCTCTTATTCCTAAAAAGCTAAATTAGATTTTGAAAGACCCAAGGTTTGCCACAAAAAAAAGAAACTCTTGAACATTCGTTCCTCGAATGTTCAGTAGCACCGTTAGCTTTTGCGAGTACCTTTAGTTCTGCCCGTTCCTCGGCAGAGCTAATGGTACTCGCAAAAGCTAACAGTTCTAAGCACTACAACGCGCTCCCTACCCTTTGCGTCTTTGCGCCTTTGCGTTAAATTTCCGCACAAACTCAACCCACTCACAAACCTCTACCCACCTCTGCGAACCTCTGTGTCTCTGCGTAAAATTCTACACAAACTATTACCTAAAAATTATTGACAATTCTTCTAATTCCATCTTTCATAAGCTTTGAACCAAAATTTATAATAAGACCAATCTTACAATTACTTAATCGTAAATATGTAAGTAATTGGGATTCGAAAATTTCAAAATGTTCCTTTGTAGCCTTTACCTCTACAATAACGGAATTTTCTACAAGCAAATCAATGACTAAGTGAGTAGAAATTTTTTGACCTTTATAAAAAATAGGTACTGATACTTGCCTTGCAACTTTCAATCCCTTAAGAATAAGTTCTCGGACTAAAGCTTCTTCATAAACACTTTCTAAAAGACCTGGGCCCCCTAGAACTTTGTGAACTTCAATAGAAGCTCCAATAATATCATTTGTAAAATCAATAGTCATATGTACTCCTTTGTGTTGTGTTGGGAAAATCGGGAAGAATAAAGATCAGGCATTTATTGGAAAATATTTTATTTATCGGTATGATCTTGATAATGAATACTACGAATGTTGATACTCAAGAGCTTGCAAGACGGACGCAGTGGGCCTATGTTTGGACACGGGTGCTCGATACCCCTTTCTGGGGGATCTTCAATATGCTGCCTTTTATTTTATACAAAGATTTGCATGCTACTCCCTTCCAGCTAGCTTTGCTAGTGACTTTGAAACCGCTTGTGTCGATTTTTTCCTCTTACTGGAGCGCCTCCGTCAACAACAGATCCGATCGTCTAAAATCAAATATTTTATGGGCAAGGATCATCGCTTGCGCTCCCTTTTTCTTTTACCCTTTTGTCGACAGCCCATGGTTTTTTATCTTCTCCTTCGGACTCTACATGACCCTCGCCGTTGGCATCGTCCCAGCCTGGATGGAACTGCTTAAAACAAATGTCCCAAAAGTCACTCGCGAAAAAGTTTTTTCCTACTCACAAGCCTTCGGCTATATGGGTGGCGGGTTGCTCCCATTCCTTCTTGGAGGTCTCTTAGACGAATATTACCAAGCCTGGCGCTGGCTTTTTCCACTCGCAGCTGCTATCTCGCTTTTTTCCTATTTTTTCCAGTGGAGAATTCTCGTTAAACCTAACTCCACTAATGCTTCAGATGCTAAACAAACAATTACCCACCACATCATGAGACCATGGAAAAGTGCCTGGAATGTACTTAAAGGTCATCCTGATTTCATACGTTATCAAATAGGTTTTATGTTAGTGGGTTCTGGCCTTATGATCATGCAGCCAGCTCTTCCAGTATTCTTTGTGGATGTTTTAAACCTCTCCTATACAGAATATGCTGTAGCCATAACCCTTTGCAAAGGATTAGGATTCGTTTTAGGCTCTCCACTTTGGTCTCAATGGATAAACAGAACAGATATTTTTACCTTCAGCGGCTGGATCGCTGCCCTTGCTTGCTTCTTTCCACTGGCATTACTGGCAGCACCTTATCAAATCTTATGGCTATATCTCGGCTATTTCATCTATGGCTTTATGCAATCGGGCAATGAGTTAAGCTGGAATATGTCCGGCCCTCTTTTTTCAAAAGAGAGTGATAGCACGCCATTTTCAAGTGTCAATGTCATGGCTGTAGGAGTTAGGGGAGCAATTATTCCTTCATTGGGGGGATTGCTCATTTCTACAATAAGCTCTTCATTTACTATGGTTCTCGGAGGCATCCTTTGTTTATTTGCCACTGTTCGCTTAGTAACTTACGCTAGGGACTTACAACTTCGTCCAGGTTTAGGAAAAAACCTTTTTTAATTTTTTAAAAAAATAATTTAAATAAATTATCCCGCTTGTTAACACCCTTTTTTAGACATCTAATAAAAGGGGCGCAATATGGCTTTACCTGCACCAGTTGCTGGTACACTAAGAGGTACGACACCAAGAGATCACTCAACCGGCACATTAAGACACACTGGCACTAGAAAAGATAGTTTATCGTCTCCAAAGAAAAGTCCTGATTTAATTCTTGCCGTTGAAGATGAAAAAGAAAAGTTTATTCGAAAGTTTGAAACGGTTGTTGCAGATGTCTATAAAAAAGGATGTGAAATTCTAGAGAAAATAGGAACAGAGGACAAAAAGAAATATATTAGCCAACATTTCTGTTCTGAAAGAAAAATTAGGAAGTCAGCTCTCCCAATAGTTACAATAAATAAAATCATTTTGACAAATCATCAGATTTTCAAAAAGGAATTGCCCAATGATTTTGCTGATCGGACAGCGATTCCAGACGGTGAGTTAGATAGATTAACGGAATTATTTGGAGCAAAAGGGGATTTAAAAAATTGGTCTCGCTTTGAAAGACATTTTGTCCATATTACACCTTTAGATTCATCTTCCACTCCAACGACAGAATCCAATTATAAAGAAAAGAGGGAAACAGCACTAAGAAAACTAAAAAAATTAAAATATGAAGTATTTCCGAAACATAACAACAAGGAAAATGCAAGGGATGAGGAAAATAAAGTCAAAATTCTTCCAGAAGTGAGAAAAGCTGTCTTCGAATTATATAAAAAAGAGCCACAAATTGGTAAAGAAGCGCTTACTTTACTTGTAGACCTTTTAGAATGTGATCCTATCCATGAAGATTCAGCCCTTTACTTAGTTGAACTACAAGGTCAACTTAGGGAAGAGATACAAAGCAAAAATGCAGAAAAGTTGAATGTTCCTCTTCAAAGATTGCTAATGCGGGCATATGCAGGCTGCCTTGATTGTATCTTGCTTCATTTTGCAGCACAGAATCTCAATGCAATCACAGAGGACACCCGAAGAGAAGTTTGGAAAGCTGTGTCCTCTGAACTTATTAGTTTAAATGCAAACGATGATATTCAAATTAAAGATTATGCTGCCTATTCTCACCAGGCTGTGCAACATATTACAACGGACATGAACACTTTTAAAAAAGTGGCTACAAGTATCTTAGATGTCATCAAGGCATTGATAAAAGTCGGAGGTATTTATGGTGACGCTTCGCAAGCCCCAGAACTCCTTAGTGGTGCTGTGACAGATATCAAAAATGCATTTAGGTTTATTGGACGTATCCAAGATTGGTTTGGGCAAGTTCTATTTTTGAAAAAAGCGTGCAAATGTTCACTAAATAATCCTACTACATTCAGAAAAATTGCTGATCAAATCAAACTAACGCTTAATCAAAACTGTGAAGATAACTATTTATATGGCCTGATCAATATTTTGACTTTTGTCATCATCAATTCAAAGTCCCCTGAGATCCAGGAAGAAACCTTTAAAATTCTTATATCGATAGACAATCCCAAATGTACTTCTAGATTAATTAATGCTTTAGCGCAGCTTATTAATTCAGAAGGAAAGGTAGGAAATACTGCTAAAGTCATTATTCAGCTTCAGAAGCATTGTGGAAAATTACCTGAAAAAGAAGTTGAATCTATCGACGATAGCACCCACAAACTAGAGCGTCAACAAAGTTCAAGAATTCTACTGGAAGTCAAAAAACCTGCGATGCTCCATATGAAGGATGCCTATCTTATGAATGTGGTTATCTTTCAACTAAGAAGATTAGGACAAATTAGCGATAACCAAGATTTTGGAGGCCATACCTTGGCCACAATGTTAATCACTTCAGAAGATAATATCCTTCCAAGTTTGTTGGAGTGCTTAAAAAAATACTCGAATGAACTCATGCAACCTAACGCATTTGGAAAAACCCCGTACCACATCGCTGCAGCAGGTGAGCATGCAAAAAGTATCGAACATTTTTATAGGATTGTCCATAAGGACCTAAACCCAAAAGAATATGAAACGGGGAATACTCCACTCCATTTAGCTGCAGCAACAGGCCATGAGGAATCGGTTAGAACCCTTTTGAGGCTTGGGGCTGACCCTTATGAAGTGAATTATGAAAGATCAACAGCCCTTCATCTTGCGGCAGCAGGGAATCATTTTACTATTGCAAAGCTTTTGCTGGAAAAAATGGTGAATGGAGCAAATCAGATCAATTCGCAAGGATGTTCGGCATTAAACGTGGCTATTAATTTAGACAATGTTGACATGTTTATAATATTAAATGCTGCAAATGTTAAACCCGCAGAAAGAAGTGCAAGCATGACCTTGATCCGTATAGCTGCAAGGAAAGGATCGGAAAAAGTGCTTCGATATCTTATCTCATTACCGAATACTGCCTTAACTTTGGCTGAGCAAGCTGATATTTCAAAAACTAAAGTTGGATTTAATCCTTTAGGTTTTCCACGAACTCCAGTGGTCAAAATGCTACCCTCTCCTAGCGTAGATTTATCTAGAAAGAAAAATGAAAAAGAACAACCAAAAGTTGAAAGAGCTCCAAGTCTCGCTGATATACGCACACAGTCGAAAGGAGGAAATCATGCATTGATTGAGTTTGCAAGAAGTACAGATTCCCTCAAAGACCTTAAGAAATTGCAAGGCTTACAGCAGCTTTTAAACGAACCTAATTATGATGGGCTCACTCCCATTCATACGGCAGTGATTTGTGATAAAAAAGAGACAGTGCAAGGTTTATTAGACCAAGGATGCGATCCCAAAAGTAACGATATTCGCAATTTTACACCTCTTCATTTTGCTGCCTTGCTCCAAAGGGTTGCGATAGTTAAATTAATTTTAGGAGATCCAAAAGGAAAAGATACAGTAACAGCAATTAATGATCATAATGAAACACCGTTGCATCTTGCATGCGGATTTATCCAAAAACGTACGCCCGATTCGATTTCGACAGTTCATCCAAATTGTTATCCACCGACAGGAGATTGTGTTGATTTAATCGAACAACTTATTGCAGCTGGCTCAGATCCTTATCATACAGACATTGCAGGGAATACAATTTTACATCGCGCCTTTGCCTATGCAGGATTTCCTACAGTTAATTATTTGCTTCAAAGATTTCCTAAACTTTTCTGGATGAAAAATCTCGAAGGCAAACTTCCTATTCAATATGGAATTCACTTTAAGAATATGAATACCATCAGAGACTATTTTCAATCTGTGCCTGATATGCTTGCATTGAACAAAGAACTTATTGAAAAAACTAAAAATGAAGTCACTTTAGCCAATTTGTTGATTAAAGCAAGGCTCATGGATCGATTTAAGGCGCTGTTAGATTTAGATGAAAGTATTGCCACACATGTTGATTCTACTCCAAAAGCGCAAACTCCGTTACACTATGCCGCCATAGAAGGACTAAACGAAGTTTTGGAGGTATATATTCAAAAAAATATTCCTTTAACAGCGACTGATAAATATGGAAATACTATTGCCCACTATATAGTCAATCTCTCCCAATACAATATGTTGGAGTCCCTAAAAGCTCACCCAATAATTTGGACGATTCCAAATCAGGATAAGCATCTTCCCTTGCACATGGCCGCAAAAAAGGGGAGTGTCGAAACTGTTCGATTTATTATTAAAACAGGTGCAAAAGATAATCCGGATGGACATGGAAATACAAGTTTACATTTTGCATGCCAACTTGGAAGAGGGGAATGTATTAAAGAGCTTTCTAAGTTACATGAAGAGGACTTAGATGTTAAAAACGATGACGGAAATACCCCTTTTGGATTTGCTTGCATGAGCGGAATTAATGGGTTAGATGTCTCTAATTTTATAGCTAAAGCTGATATTGAATGGATAAATAACTATGGCACTCCTCCTTTGCTCTTAGCGGCTGCCCATGGAAGCATTGATACACTGAATAAAATTCTTGCTGCAGAAGTAGATATTCACCGTGTCGATCATCAGGGAGAAAATGCTCTCCATAAAGGCTGTTTTAAAGGAAACCTGGAGGTTGTCCAAGCCTTAAAGAATTTTGAAGATGATAGGGTTGTTCGCCAAAAATTAGCTGATATGAAAGATACACATGGCGAAATTCCCATCATGGAACTTGCCAAAAAGCCAAAGAGAAATACGGATATTGACCTCAGAATATTTAAAGAATTAAAAGGAAGTTCCAATCTTCAAACAGTCAATACAAATGGTGAATCCATTCTCCATTTGGCATGTTTTCACGGGCACGAACATCTTTTTAAACCCATTTTAGAAGAGGAAAAGACACTGATTGGAAAAACGGATAATCATGGAAATACGCCATTTCACAAGGCATGCATAGGAAATCATAGACAATTCATTGAGCTATTTGATAAGGCTGACAAAGATCTCAGAAGCAAAGAAAATAATGATGGGCAGACTCCCTTTCTGCTTGCTGTCAGGTTAGGACACATTGAATTTGCCCAAGCAGTTCGAAGAAAAGAGGAAGCTCGTAAAACAGATAAAGAAAATCGTACACTGTTTCATCTTCTTTTAGGCCGACCCATGCTCGAACAAAAGCATTTAGATTTCCTAGATGATATGTTGAAGGAATATCCAGATCTAATCTTTGAAAAGGATAAGCAAAAACGTACGGTTCTACATATTATCGCAGAACAAGGCCATTCTGATGCTGTTGTCCAAAAAATCTATAACTCTCTGAATGGCGGCCCAAAACAAGTTGCAGAATTTATTAATGCTCAAAACACAAGCGATTGCACAGCTGCCCAAGTAGCTCATGAAAAAGGGTATTTAATTCTAGAGAGAAAGCTTCGAAACCCACCCATTAGCAGTTTAGGCATCAATGCCTCGAAAAATAAACGCCACTCCGCCTCAAAATCACCGTAGAAAGACAACCACGGAGTGCATGAACTCGACTTTAGCATTTTTTGGGGAAGACAGGATTCAGAATTCAGAATATTGCATGCGCTGACATCTGAATTCTGGATTCTGTCTTCTGTCTTCCTGTTCCTTATTCTGTCTTCTAGTCCCTCTCCGATTTTGTTCGCGGCGCACAACAAGTTCATGTTTTAAAGCTTATCCTCGATAAATTCTACTTCGAGATCCTGTTTCACTTTTGCTTGAGCAAGGATTAAGCTTTTCTTAATACTGTCAGGTTTTCCTAGAACCGTTAATTTTGTTAACGAATTTAAGGACAAAAAGAAACCTGAAGGCAGATCCTGCTTAATGGAGAAAGCACTTTCATTTACAGTTAATGTGCAAAGTTGCTTCTGAAATCCTTCTAAAAGCAACATATTGAAATTCTCGCAACGGTCAACATTTAGTGTTTGAAGTTTGACAGCATTTCTAAAAAGCACTTGAAAATCTTCTTTAGAGCAAGCTTTGCCTGTCAACTTTAGACTCGTTAATTTTTCAAAGAGTTGAGGAACTCTTGCAATAAGACTTGTTATGTTAAGACTACCAAGATTTAAATCAGTAATTTTGGTGCAGTTCAACAGGATATTAATAAGCCCTTCGCAAGTAATCTGAGTTCCAGAAATATTTAGAACAACTAAGTTACTAAATTTTTCTGCCAACGTTGCTGCAGTTTTATCAGTAACTTTGCAGTAACCTAGATCCAACAATTGAAGCGGTAATGAATTTGCACCACAGCACATTCCTGTAATAAATTTATCGTCAACCCAAGTAAGAGTGGATAGGCGAATATCAAGCAATTGCGGTCCCAATTTTAAGATAAGCCCCATTGCGAATCTTCGATAATTTTGTGGAAGCTTTCTTAAATCCAAACTTTGAATATGATCTAAGCCGCTGATTTCAACTTTTTCATCCGTTAACTCTGAGGAAGGCTCCTTTTTAAATGTAGGATTGATTTTTAAGCTACGCACTTTGATCTTAGATCCAATGACTTTACGAGCCTCTGTAGAAATCCCTGTGGTTGAGATAGCAATTGTAACACTATCTAGATTAGGAAGTTTTTCTACTAAATCAGTCACAATTTTCTGATTAAAGCTATTATCTTCTAAAGATATACTAGTTAAATGATCACTTCCTCTAGCCACTTTCTCGATATCTCTTAACCGAAACCCTTTTTTGATTGTAGCCGTGAGATGGTCTTCCCTACTATGAAATCTAAATTGAGCAGTACTGATTGTCTGGGAACAATGCTCGCCTAAGTCATTCAGCCCAAACATATGAACCCCTTGCAGACTTTCGTATGCTTCAAGAGGTCCTGTCTTTTTAATTAAAATTCTCTCAATAACCTTTTTTAGCACTGAGGATCGCCACATATCGCAAAGCCTAACAAGATCCCAAAGGTCGTCAAGCTCTTTCAAACTTTCTAAGTCATTGCAGTTTTTTGTTTCCATATAACGATATAAAGCTTGAAAAGCTTCAAAGGAAACAAACTTAGCAATATTATCTTTTTGAATAGTTGTGTCTTGATTTTGGCTTTCTTTTAAACCACTGCAAAAGTAGCCATGAAAGAAATCACTATAGCCCATTAAAATGGTTCTAGATGCTTCAAATTTTTTATCGTTTTGAACTATTGTAATATCTCTATGAATTTGTAATGCTTTTTGCGGGCTTGTTACTTCACAAAATACAGCTTTTATCCTTGCTGCTGTTTGCATGGGAATTCTATTTGCTAAAATTAACTTACTAGTGTCCTTGAACAATCTTTTAAGTAAATTTCCGGTCTGGTCTATCCAATTTGGGTCGCATGCGCCAGCTATTAATACTTCAACTAGAGCGTCTGGCTCCATTCTTAATTTCTCGCGCAAACTATTTTTTGTTGCCTTTGTCAGATCTCTGGTCTCTTTATCGAAATAGCGGTGATATTTTTCATGAAGGTGACTAGGGGGAGCCAGGGTGGATACTTGCATTCGTGCTCCAAGGTAAAAATTTATAATCGTAAGTCTAGGCATATATTTGCACAATTTTTTTAAATTTCCAATCTTTTCACCATATAAAATTGTATTTTTAAAACTCTTAATTGATTGTAATTTATAGAAAAACAATGAATTAGATAATCCAGTAGAGCCTGAAAGAAGGAAAATTTCTTAAAATTTAATCTCTGAAGATATAGAATGGATGCAAAAACATAAGGGTTTCTATGAATACCTACACTCAAGCTTTATTGAAGCCTGTCGCTACTTTCTTGACAAAAGATTCTCCAATGATATATGCCGCACATGTATTCCTGGGGTCGATCTTTCTAGCAGTTATGTCCCAAATTGCTATCCCCCTCCCACATATTGCAGTCCCGCTCACTTTGCAGACATTAGCTGTATTTATCCTTGCAATGGCACAAGGAAAAAATAAGGCTGCATTGTCCGTTATTGCATTCCTCGGACAAGCTTCCATGGGGCTTCCTGTGATTGCTGGGGGAGTTGTAAATCCGCTATGGATGTTTGGTCCCACTGCAGGTTATTTAGTAGGCTTTGTGATCGCAGCCTTTACTGTTGGTTTTCTTGTAGAAAAAAATTATAGTAACAATTGGATCATGACTGCATTCAACTTTGCAGTTGGGGAAGTTTTGATTTTAACTTGCGGTACTCTTTGGTTGGCTGTTTCATTCGGATTCCAAACAGCATTTCTTATCGGATTTATGCCATTTCTTTTGAACGGTTTTATTAAAATTGTCATGGCCACTACTCTTGAAAAACCACTAGAAAACCTATATAGAAAATTATCGTAATTCATGGATGGACTCAGGTCCATCCACTTGTTCAATTTATTAACATTTTTCATTAGTCACAATGATAGAAAGATTAGAACAAATAAAGAGCGAATTAAGTCAGTAGATCCCTTATGGCGTGATTTTATTCAAAAATCCTGGAATTAATTATAAAATTTAGTAAAGTGACGATAACCAACAATTATGGAGGGGTTCATGCGCTTTACAAATAACATCGGTTTTCTTTTATTAGCGATCTATTTGATTTTAGTAGGATTAACAGGTATCGTTCCAGCATTGGCAATTCCTGGAATCGTTTTGGCAATCCTCGCTTTAATCGCCGGTATCTTTATTCTCATCGGACGTTAAAATAAAAGGATGAAGGATGAAGGATGAAGGATGAAGGATGAAATTAGAGAAAATGGACGAAAGATGAAATAATGCTTGACTAATTAAAATTGGTAAAATTTGATTTCAATAGACTTCATCCTTCAT
>JBDHQB010000030.1:0-27482 GCA_039806825.1 Parachlamydiaceae bacterium
CACTGTGTCCGCTTCGTCCGCTTCGTCCGCTTTGTACGCTTTGTACGCTTTTTCGGGGAAAAAGAAAAGGGCCTGCGGTTTCCCGCAGGCCCTTGCAACTTTCACACTGAACAATTTCTATTACGGAATAGGAATTGCTGAGTTTGGATTCAGCGGATCGTAGCCAATCTCTTGGACGTACTGATCCCCTTTAGTGTACTGGTTACTTGGTGAGAAGTAAGTTACAATATCACCACCATCTAATTGAATATCAACAGTTATAGGCCCATTAAAGTTATACGCTGCAGAGTGGTTTGGATCGATATCTCTGATATAGAATCCCCACTTATATGCACCGATAAATGTATTGGGCGGGTTAATAGTGATGTTGACACCTCCGCCTGGCAACGGCACTGAATCAACATAAACATTTTGCTCTGGGTCTACAACGAATACGTCAATTTCACCACCAACTACTGGAGTTGTAGGAGTTGAAATATTTGAGAATGTAAACGACAAGCTACCAAAAGCGTTAAATGGCAAGCTGCCAGTTGCACCTTGTGGGCCTTGAGGACCTGTGGGACTAATGCCTGTAGGACCTGTAGGACCCGTTGGGCCTTCAACAGTTCCATTCGGGCCTTGAGGACCTGTGCGTCCGCGAGAGCCTTCAGGTCCATCGCAGCCTTTGTCTCCATCGTCTCCTCTATGTCCACGCTTGTGGTAGCTTGCGCCAACCACTGCTCCCGCAGCGCCACCTAAGGCAATTGCGGCAATTTTAGTAAACCAACCGTCGCCACAAACTGGCGCGCAAACTGGTTCGCAGCATCCATCGGGACCACCCGCATATGCTTCATCTGCTACGGCCTGTGCAGGAACCGATAAGGTGAAGCAAAGAGCGGTTACCACCGTTGTTAAGGATTTCCAGCTGAAGAGTTCTTTCATACTTTTCCTTTTATCTTTTTTTCGGCCTAGCTACGGCTAAGCCGACAATTTCCTCGGTTAAATAACGTTTCTTAACATCTACTTATGGCGTAGGCGTATGCACCGGAATTACCGTATTAGTTTCGGGCGAATAGCTATACTGTACAGTAAACTGTTCGTTTCTCTGCCAAGCTCTCACTGGCGCGGTATACACAACGTTATCTGCGGATACAGAAAACTGGAATGTATTAAAGTCGAATTGATAGAAGTTAACTTCAATTACACCTAATGATTGAGGTACTGCGGGATCCTCTGCTGGGAAAGTATCAGAGACCACAAATCCTAAATCATAGAGTCCGATGTATGGAACAAGCTGGCCATTGAATGGCTCGAATACAAAGGTCTCTGTTTGGTGTGATAGGTTCAGAGGATTGGTTGTGAACACTTGTTGGTTTGGTGCTACCACAAATCCAATCACATAAGGATTTGTTGCACTCACCTGGTTTCCATCAAATGTTATATTTGTCTCGAACCTAAATACTAATCTATCTGAGCCTATATCAGGTGTTGGGAAATTCCCAGCAATACCTGTTGGGCCTGTTGGGCCTGTTGGACCATCATTTCCAATTGGGCCTTCGGGACCTTGAGGGCCAGTGCCTCCTCTAGGACCTGTACCACCCACTGGACCTTGGGATCCTGAAGGACCTTCATTCCCGTCATGGCCTTTACTTCCATGCTTACCTTTTTGGGATGAAGCAACTGCAGCACCTATTCCAGCGCCAATTAAAATTGCTCCACCGATCAATGCGATATCCCCTATACAGCAAGAAGGTCCGGTATCGCAGCAGTTCCCATTTACATCGTAGTTGTTTCCATCAGCGATCAAAGGGGATGGAGAGATCAAGTTCGACGATGCAATAGTGACAGCCGTCATTACTGCGACGATCGATTTTCGATTGAAGAGCTCTCTCATACAAATCCTCCACTCATGTCATTGCTCCTGGTATACATACTTAAAACTTTTTTTGGCCCATCAATTTGTGGGCAGTTATTTTTTAAAACCTTCAATTTCTTAAACTTATGGTGGTGGCAGAGGACCTACTGGATTCTGCGGCACTTCAATTTCGGTTGATGGTGAATAGACCCATTCAAAGGTGTATTGTTCGTTTCTTATCCACTGTTGAGCAGGCACTATAAATTCGGGGTTTTCAGCAACTGAACCGAAGTTACAGTAGAAATCTACGTTTGGACGAAAATTTACTTCTACCTGACCCAAGCTTTGTGAGAAATTGATAGATTCTGTTACTGCAAAACCGAATGCATAACGGCCTACATAGGATGTACCTTCGCTACCGCACTCATCGAAAACGATTGTTTGAGTAACACCTGTCAATGGCAAACTATTTGTTGTGTGTACAATTCCACTAGGATCTACTACGAACCCGATGACGCGGGCCTCGGTATCAAATCCTGTTTGGACGGGACCTGTCTCAAATCTAAATTCGATCCTATCTGGGCCTATAGAATATTGGAAATCATTGCCCTGAGGACCTTGCGGACCTGTTGCGCCTTCAACGATTCCTGTTGGGCCTTGTGGGCCTGTTGGGCCTAGAGGACCTGGAGGGCCTACTGGGCCTGTTCCGCCCCTTGGACCTTCGATCCCGCGATCCCCTCGTGAGCCTTCGTGGCCTCTTTTACCTTTATGATCATCTGAAGCTGCCCAAGCTGCTAAGCCGCCTGCTGCTGCGCTAAGAAGCAAGGTACCACCAATCACAGCCCAGTTAGGACCGCAGCAAGGATCTTCGCAGCAGTTTCCGTTTCTGTCGTAGTAGACTTCGTCTGCCCTCAATCCAGATGGGGATATCAAGCTTGTTGTCGCAATGCTTACGGCCATAAGCCATGAGCAAAGGGCATTCCGTTTCAAGAAAGCTCTCATAGATTTCCTCCGGTCATGTATAAGCTCCAAGTTAAATTTCGTATTTAAACTTGACCTTATAAAAAGGTACGGAAATAAGTCAAAGTTTTTATTCAAAAAACTTTGATTCGAAATCCACCTCTTTACCCCGGTAGGGGTTTCCGAACTTAGCCCAGGGTGTAAACCCTGGGTTGCTGGCAATGGACGTTACATATTTTTTATATGAATGGACGTTTTGAACCGTTTTAAACGTTCGTTTATATAGTTTTAAACGTTCGTTTATATAAAAATAATGTAACGTCCATTGCCAGCAAACCCAGGGTTTACACCCTGGGCACTATAAACTATAGACCCAGGGTTTACACCCTGGGCTAAGTTCGAAAACCCCTACCGGGGAGATGGGGCTTAGTCATGTCTCAATGCTTTGATGGGGTTCATAGCTGCAGCTTTGAAGGCGGGATAGAGGCCGGAAAAAAGGCCGACTCCTGTGGCCATCGTTAATGAAAGCAAAACAGACCAAGGTTTTACAATGGTGTTCCATCCAGCGACATAACTAATAAGGATAGAGAATAACACGCCAACAATAACACCTAAAATTGCACCAGACAAAGTCAGAAGTAAAGTCTCTGTAAGGAACTGAACAACAATATGCATCTTGTTTGCTCCTACAGCTCTTCTTATACCAATTTCTCTCGTCCGCTCAGAAACGGTTGCGAGCATAATATTCATGATTCCGATTCCTCCTACAAGAAGGCTGATCGCTGCAATACTTCCCAAAACAAGATTGAAGGTTTGCTGTGTTCGATCCGCTTGATGCAAAAGCTCTTGGGGAATAACAATCTGGTAATCTTCGATCCCTCCGTGAGAAATTTCTAATATTCTGCGAACAGCGGGCAAGGCAGTCAATGTTTGTTTACGGTGATCGATTTGTAAGATGATTTCTGATAGTCCATCATTTTTATTAGTTTGATTTTTAGGCAACGCTGTTTCTGATCCAAGCGGAATAAAAACGCTTTTGTTCAGGTTACGTGTGGTCAATGCACTGCTTTTTCCAGAACTCCATGATTTTGCATTAAGAACTCCGATGACATGAAACTCTAAATTTTCAATCCTTACAGTTTGTCCAACGTGCCCATGTTTACCTAAGGCTTTCGCAACTTCAGCTCCTAAGACACAAACTAAGCTTTTATTATAGACATCTCCATCCGCGATAAATCGCCCTTCAGCGAGGTGCATATTTTTTATGGATGCATAGGTTCGCGTGACAGCTAAAACTTCGGGTGAAATTTCACTCTGTGTTCCAGTGATAGAGGCTTCGATTACTTTGACTGGAGCTTGAATATCAACATCTTTTACACCTTTTTCAAGTGCACGTGCATCATCTAAGGTTAAACCTCGCGATCTTTTTTCCCGCGCTTTAATGTGTTGTTCTTCGGACATTTCAATTTGGCGAATGATCACGTTATTCATTCCCAACTGTTCAATTTGCTCAAGTGTCTCTTGTTTAGCTCCCTCCCCAATCGAAAGCATTGCAACTACAGCGACGACCCCAAATAAGACTCCTAATGTACTCAATAAACTGCGAAGTCTATGCAGCATGAGTGATCGGAAACCTTTGCGGAGATAGTCGACCCAGTTCATGCTTGAACAGCCTCCCATTGTTGATCTGCTATGATTCCACCATCTTTCATTCGAATAATGCGGGGGCAATGTTTTGCGACAGCTTCATCGTGAGTGACCAATAAGATAGTAACTCCTTGACGATTGAGTTCTTGGAAGAGCCTGAGAATAGTTGTTCCGGTATGCGAATCCAAATTCCCTGTAGGCTCATCTGCAAGGATTAACCAAGGATCGATTGCCAATGCCCTTGCGATGGCAACCCTCTGCATTTCGCCCCCTGATAACTCCGTTGGCAAGTGAAAAGCACGATGTGCAAGCCCTACTCTTTCGATAGCATGATTGATTCTCTCTTCCGCATTTAGTACCGGCTCATTTCGATACATGAAAGGAACTTCCACATTTTCGTACACGGTGAGCTGTGGAATTAAGTTGAACGATTGAAAGACGAATCCGATATGGATGGCACGGATGAGAGAGAGGGCTTTGTCATCAAGTTCTGATATATCTTGACCATGCAAAATATAACGACCTTCAGAAGGTCGATCTAGGCAACCCAAAAGATGCATCAGCGTTGACTTGCCTGATCCAGAAGGGCCCATGATAGCTGCGCATTCCCCTCTTTTTACTTTGAGGTCTACTTTACGTAGAGCGTGAACTACACCATGCCCCATGACATAGGCTTTAGCAAGTCCTTTTGCCTCAAGTATCGGATCATCATCCACAATTAATCGAAGCCTTTATGTTCGAGAAGTTCATTCTTGGGGGGTTGGGAAAGGGCCACTTGTTCCCCTGGATGTAGCCCATCTTTCACTTCAACCCACATTTCATTGGCTGGGCCTGCTTTGATTGTTCTTCTTTCGTAGCCGCTCCAAGTTTTGACATAACAGCATGTCTCTTTTTGATGGTCGAAGAGGGCATGGAAAGGAACTGCTATTTTATCTGATACTTTATCAGCATGGATGACGACGCGAGATGTCATTCCCGGACGGAGCCTTGAATCGGCATCTTCCATTCCAATTCTTACCTCAAAATATTTTTCTTCACTTGCTCGTCCGAGATCAGATAGGGCTAGAATCCCTATGGAAAGGACTTTTCCATTAAAAAACAGTTGCGGGTAGGCATCCACTTGTATTGTTGCAGGTTTTCCGATTTGAATTTTATGAAGATCCACTTCGCGCACTTTTGTTTTCACAATCATCGATTGGAGTTCGGGCAGATCTAAAAGCGGTTGATTTCGGACTAACACATCCCCGATACGAGGTTTACGACGTTGGCCAGAACGGTAATCTTCTCGAAGAACGACCATTCCTGGAGCTGGAGCTTTGATTTCGGAAAAGGCAAGTTCCCTTTCTGCATTTCTGATCTGGAAGGAAATGTCTTCACGGCTTTGTTTAGCTTGATTGAAAGAAGCTGTAGCTTTGGCCACACGATACTTTGCGGATTTGATAGACTCTTCGTGTTTTAGTCGAGCCCTTTCAAGCGAGCTTTGAGCCTTTTTTACCTGCATGGGGAAAACGTGGTTAATGAAGCTTTCGTATTGCATTTTGGCAACTTCGTAGGCTTCTTTTTCTTCTTGGAGTTTTTTCTGAGCATTTTTTAGTTCTACAACATTTAGAAACCCATCTTTTTCAAGTTGTATAAGTTCATCGGAATAAAGATTAAGCTCTTCGTATTGTATACGGGCTTTTTGCATTGCAGACTTTAGTCTCGAAGTTTCGAGCGGCCCATCCCCATTGACAACTTTATTAAGTTCTAATTCTGCAGACTCCACTTCATAAACAGCAGATTTGATCTCCAATTCCGCCTGGTTTGTTTCATATTCTAGGGTTTGCTCTAAATTGTGAATATGGGCTTCCTGCTCGCGCATTTTTCCACGAAGTTCCATGATTCTTTCTTCGAAAGGAGTTGGGTCCATACGGACCAAAACATCTCCTGGATTTACGCTTTGGCCATCGCTAGCAAGGAATATGACTTTCCCTAAATCACCCTTTATCGAGGATGCAATAATCGTTGACCTTGCAGCTTCAAGTTCACCAACAGTTCTAACATCCACATCAAAACTTCTTTTTTGAACTTCTGCCAGTGGGATTGTCACTATCTCTTGAGTATGTCGATCGTCAATTCTAGCTTTAACGTAAGCTAAGCCGCATAATGCGACAAAGCCTGCAGTGAAGTATAAGATTTGTAATCTCGAATTCGCCATCCACTCTGTCCTAATCGCAACATTTATTAATAATCGGTTTATCTGCCAATATGCCTAAAATTGACATTAACTGGTACTGTCCAATGATATGTTCAACGACAGAATTAAAAAGGGTTGTCTCAGCACTCCTCAGGGCTTTTTCAGCCTGAATAACATCGAAGTTGTTAGCAAATCCTCTGTTGAATTTTAACAAAGAAAGTTTAAGCTCTCCTGTTGCCGTATGGATCTGCTCTTTCTGTAATGAGATCCTTTTGAAAATCTGTTCAAGATTTCGCAAAGATTTTTTTACTTCCACAGTAATTGATGCTTCAGTTTGTTCGATAGCTCTGCTTGAAGTTGTGATACCGATGATACTTTGTTGGTATTGGGCATTTTGGGCTGTTTGATTAAAATCTGTGGATGTTGCAAAACCGACACTCCAAATACTTTGTCTTTTGGCAAAGCATGAGCGGTGAAATATTTCATCAGCGCCAGAATTGTTATAATTAACGATGAGGTTCAATTCTGGATAAAGGTTGTTCTTAGCAATTCTCATTTGTCTCTGAGCTTCACTGTACGCGTCATTACTTTGTTCTACTTCAATACGATTTTCAAGCGCGATTTCTACTGCTTGGTCAACATCCATTCTCACTTCATTAAAAACTAACGGAACCTTGATGATCAGCGTGGAGTTGAAAGGCAATACCAACAAATCCCTTAAGTTATCTTGTGAATCTTGATAGCGTACTTGGGAGGCAGTTAAAGATTCCTCTGCATGTTTAAGTTCGCTTTCAGCACGGTAAACATCCAAGGCGTCAGACAACCCTATTTTTTCTTTGAGTTTGGCCGCGTTATAATATCCTTTCAATCGATCGTAAGACTCTTTTTGCAACTTATTCATCTCTTCAGCACGGACAACTTCATACAAAGCTTGAATTGTCCGTATGACCAATGCAACCTGAGAGATATAAAGTGATCTAACCGCAGTCCTGACGCCAAACTCTGCACTGTAAACACCATTCATTGTGTAGTCTCGTCCGAATCCGCGCAGGATGGGTTGAGTCAGGGTCGCATTCAAGTTTGTATGGTAATGCTTATTTCGCTTAAAAATACCAGGGGCAAAATTTAGCCTTGTACCTTGTTGAAATCGACGGTATAAATCTAGACTCATTCCATATTTGGGACCGC
This sequence comes from Parachlamydiaceae bacterium, assembly GCA_039806825.1. Taxonomy (GTDB): domain Bacteria; phylum Chlamydiota; class Chlamydiia; order Chlamydiales; family Parachlamydiaceae; genus JBDHQB01. The sequence continues at coordinate 7,806 of JBDHQB010000030.1, forward strand.
CATCCAAATAGGTCCCTCCCGCAAAACCTGCTTCTCCACTAGGGGTAATTTTTAAATCAAAGTCAGATTCAGCGACTTCTAAAGCAAACTGCGATTTTTGGACTGCATCCAAAGAATTAAGAAATTGACGGTTAGCTTCTAAAGCTCTATTAATAGCGCTTTCTAAGGTAAGCTCGATGACCTCAGGCTGGGATTCGAGCTGATCATCGCAATATTCAAAATCTTCTTCAGCAATAAGAAAAGAAACTCCAAGAAGGAGTGATAAAACAAAAAGTTTCCTCAATATAACCATATGCCCAAGTCAACCAAATAGCAGTTTAAATCCCAACAGAAGGTGGAGTTGTAGTTTGTGTCTGTGCAGGCGGATTTGCTGGTGGTGGTTGATTAAGTTGTAATCTCGCTTTTTCTGAATTCACAACACTTTGCAAATGCGCTAAATCACCCGGTGTAATTAATTCTTGTTTCAAGACCTGTAACAATAGGTCACGTACTGTCGCACTTTGTAATGCAGGTGTTCCAATAAAGTTATTCACAAGAATTCTTTTTACATCCAACATGGATACTGCATTTGAATAACGTGATACTCCTGATTGCAATTGGACTGTGTCAGTTCTGGCCATATCGTTCTGTAGGCTTTCAACAAGTTGCTCTTGATTTCTTACTTCTTGTAGCAACTGATTATTATAAGCTTGTAAATGCAGTTGGTCGTATGTGTAGTTTCGATCTGCAGCGTTGACACTATTGATTGACCCAAAAGCGAGAAGTGTTGCAAGCAACATCTGAATTTTTGTCATAAATATCCTAGTGTTAAATTTCTTTATAACCTAATAGCTGCTCTTTTCCAATCCTTTTTATATAAAATTTAAAATAAAACATAAAGGCCGCCGCTGGAAAATCCCACAGCCGGCGGCCTTTCTTTTAGGAAACCACTAAGTCTAGAGTGGATGATCTAGAGAATCAACGGAGTGTTCAGTTTGTCTTTGTTGCCTTTTCTCTTTTTTTCTTAGACGTTTTTCTTTTAGAGTTGCTTTAGGTTTCTTCAACTCATTACGTCCATGTTCAATACCCTTAGGCATAAATACCTCCTAATTTGGGTTCCTAAATTAATTAGATAACAAAAATATTTAAAATTCAATATTAACTAAATAAAGCATTGCAAACTGGCAATTACGTAATAAGAATTTTCCATGCCAACTTAACGAAGGATGGAGGATTGAAAATGAAGTTTGAAAAAAGGTTAGCGCCCAGGAGTCCTCAATGGCACAGCTTTCAGCTTTCGCCGCAGGCCCTGGAATGCGGTGGCGACCGTAGGGAGCTACCGCCTTTGCACTGACCGCATGCAAAAGGCTTTATCCTGAAAAAGTTAAGCATAGGGGTTTGGAGCGCTGCAATTTTCCGTTGTGGTTAGGGCAAATGCGGTAGCTCCCTACGGTCGCCACCGCATTCCAATGCCTGCGGCGAAAGCTATGCCATAGGGCACAGCACTTCATCCAGGGCGCTTCGCGCAATCTATAACTAGCATTGGCTCTGAAGCAGGGTCCAGCCATGCGATGATTTTGGCCAAGTCGCTGGAAGTCACGGCAATACAGCCGCCTGTGCCCTGACCTGGTTTGCTCCATCTATGGATGAAAATGGCCGAGCCGCCAAAAGGACGAACACTAGGCCAATTGTGTTCGATGAAAATTGCAACATCGTACACCTCAATGTGATGCATTTTTTCTGAACTATTCCAATCTACATTATTGACCTGAGATCTACGAACTATTTGGTTGTAATACTTTGACTTAGGGTCATCGACGGCTTCCAAATCTTCGGATATTTGTTCGTATTTCATTTTAGTTTTCAAAACGTCAGAATGACCATACACCTTTCCCAACTTGAATTGTCCTACTGGTGACTTTCCATCCCCTTCCATTTTATTTTCAGCGTCGATCAATCCATTTTTTCCAAAAACGACATCAAAAGGCCCATCCACCCTTCTCCATTCATCATGAAATTCGAAAAGCTCCAGCTTCCCATTCACACTATTCCAATCTTTCGCAGTGGCAAGTAAAACTTGTTTAGTAGAAGACGATATTTCCATTTTTCTTACTGATGATGATGTTTTTGAATCCTCTGATCAGATAAATGATCGCATTGAGTCTAGCTTCTTTACTTTGTAAAATTTGCCAAACACGATGAAAGACGGTTGTCAGTAAAGTTTCAGCAACAGACTGATCTATAAGTTTCACAATTTCCTTCGTAATAAATTCCTTCAGTTTTGTAACTGTCTCTAATTCCGATTTTGGATCAATTTTTAAAAACTTTTCTAAAGGCATAATATTCCCTTTCTCTTTCAAAAAAAGGTGCTCAATTATCAGAAAAGGCATCATCATAGCTTCTGAACTCTTAATTTTTTCCAAAGCCTTTTGAAGGTCCTGTTGTTTTTTATCACGCAAATTTTTCATAACAACATTGATAACGCCTTTATCAGTAATTTTTGTCATCTTAAGAAATCCATCCAAAGCTGATGCCATATTGACTAATGTCCCTTTTGATTCCCCTCCCATGGAAAAACCTTTTTCTATGAATGCAAAAAGGACATCTGAGATGTAAGTTGAATACCTTTTATCTTCAGTAAGTTTTTTATCTTTTGGCGCTTCTTCGAATGTTTCAAATCTGGGTTTATCTTTTTCTGGTTTTTCTTCACAAAAACGAAGATACAAATATCCTAAATTTAACACGGTTGCTTGTTCCTCAATCGTATCAGCAATGCCTTGAGCAACAAAAAACGAAAGAAAATTCTCTTCACGATTATCTGTCAAAAGATTGATGAGCTCTTCAATTTCAGAAACTAAAGCATTTCGAACGGCATCAATGTTATTTTTTTCTGAGTAACTATTTACAAATGCTCTAGTCTGATCTTCAAAAGTCACTTTTTTCTCAGGATCATATAAATTTTCATGCAACATGATGTGATCTAAAAACAATGTCAATGATTTTATAATTTCTCTGACTGCAATCAGCTCAAAGTTTTGAACTTCTTGTGGAGATCTAAAGCAATGAACCTCAGAAAAATGTTTGAAACGTTCGTTTAATGTTTTTAGACTTGGCGATCCCTTTTTCCATAGTCTTGGAGCTATTTTGGAGCCATATTTCAAAACAAGAGCGTTAAATATTGTGCACATTTTGTTATGCTGTAATTTTCTAATCTCTTCCCTTCTTCTTGTTCCTTCAGATGAGAAGATAACAAAATCCTCAACAGGTCTACCAGAAGTGGGATCAGTGGCTATGGGTGGCGCTGGAACTGCACCCACAGAAAGACCAAAAAGCTGCCTTAAAGAAATGTAACCTATCTTTTCATCTTCATCAAATTTCTGCTTGCATCTCGATACAAGCTCTTTTAAATCATTCAACTGTTCTTTACATTCAGCGTCAATCCTGTCAAAAAATTGGACTGCAATCTTAATGAGCTGTAATGCATTTTGCCTTGGTCCTAAAGCCAAAAGACGTTTTGAAGGAGTGACAAACATGGATACATTTGCAATCACATTCAGCAGAAATTCTTTCTCTGTAAAGTTCAGTACGATTGTCTCATAAATTTTAACTTTATTTGGATCGGTACAAACTTGTTCCTTTTTGCGGTTAACAAGTAGGCCTACAATTTCATGGAGTTGTTCTGAGTTATCTTTATTGAAAGATCCCCAAGCTGGAAGCACAGTTTTAACTACACTGCAGTTATCGAAGAGTGTTTCAATACTTTCAGTTTGGTTGCTATAGCCCGCCAAAAAAGTTTCGATACTTGACAATACGGATGTTAGCTCTTTACTTGGATAATTGTTGAGAATCAGCTCAACATTTTTAACAACGGTGCTTGAAGGTGGAATTACCCGAACCTCAAACTCTTTTGGTACATGCTCAACCCAAATTGGCACAGAAGGAAGTCCCGGAAGCCTAGTCGTAGCACCCGGAGAAGCTGAAGCCATACAAATCCTTTGTTTTGGGTTTGTGCCAAAATGAAAAATGGGATATGTAATTATTTTTTGTATCTCAGCACATCATATGAGAAACAAAGCGATTTGTAAACAACGAGTAAGACGATTTTATGGGCTTATGGAGCCGCAAGGCTATTTCCTTCTTCGAAAATGAAAATGCCGATGAACACCCTCACTTAAAAAGGATACTTTCTCCCTTCAACCTCGTTATGCTTGGTATTGGAAGCATCATTGGGGCAGGGTTATTCTCTATCACAGGGATTGCAGCAGCAGAAAATGCGGGTCCAGCCGTTATCATTGCTTTCATTATTGCCGCCATTGGTTGCGCCTTCGCAGGGCTCTGTTATAGCGAGTTAGCAACAATGATTCCCGTTGCAGGAAGTGCCTACACGTATACTTACGTCAGCATGGGAGAGCTTTTGGCATGGATCATAGGATGGAACCTCATCCTTGAATATGCCATTGGAGCTGCCACAGTTTCAATTAGTTGGTCTGCTTATTTGATGTCCTTTCTTCACGATTTTGGAATAAATTTACCCACCAAATACATAGCCTCGCCGTGGCACCCTGTCTTGATGCCCAATGGAGAGTTTGAATACGGCCTAATTAATTTACCTGCAGTTGCAATTGTTGGAGCAATCACCGCTGTTTTAATCAGGGGTATCCATGAATCCAGCTTAGTCAACACACTATTCGTTCTATTAAAGGTTTCGATAGTCCTTCTATTTATTGTTTTGGGATATTTTTACATAAACCCAGAGAATTACGTGCCGTTCATTCCTGAAAATACTGGGAAATTTGGAGAGTTTGGGTGGAGCGGTATCTTTCGGGCTGCGGGGGTAGTCTTTTTTGCCTACATAGGGTTTGACTCTGTTTCTACTGCAGCGCAGGAGACCAAAAATCCCAAACTGGCAATTCCCATAGGAATTTTGGGGTCATTAGTCATCTGCACGATACTTTATATTCTTTTCGCCTACGTCATGGTAGGCCTTGTCCCGTTTCTTGAGCTAAATGTGGCAGCACCCGTAGCTGTTGCAATAGATAAAACCCCCTATTGGTGGCTAAACTCTCTTGTAAAACTGGGAATTCTAGCCGGTTTTACATCGGTTATTCTAGTTCTTCTTCTAGGGCAATCCAGAATTTTCTATTCTATGGCAAGGGATGGACTCATTCCGCATGTTTTCTCGGAGATCCATCCTCGATTACATACTCCCTGGAGATGTAACCTTATATTGATGGCCTTCGTTATGTTGTTTAGCGCTTTTGCCCCATTATCTTTGGTAGGGCATATGACTAGTATAGGGACTCTTTTTGCCTTTGCCTTAGTATGCGGTGGGGTCTTAATGCTGAGGTATAGACACCCTGAGTATTACCGCCCCTTTAGGGTTCCTTTTGTCCCTTTAGTCCCTATTCTAGGAATTTTAACCTGTACTATTATGATGTTCTCCCTTGGCATCGATAATTGGCTGCGTCTTTTGATCTGGCTTGCTCTTGGAATGTTAGTCTATGTCTTCTATGGTCGATACCATTCTAAATTAACCCATAATTAATTATTGATTTTTAATTAAGATTTACAGTATAATATTTATTTAAAAAATTAAATATTATACTGAATTTTATTAATCCGAATCCTAAATTTATTAGCCATTAAGAAAATGCCACTTTTGTACGGCCTTGTAGGATAAGTCGACCGAAGAGAGACTTATCCTACAAGGCCGGTTATGCAAGAAGTCTATTAATGTTGTTGGAATTGAAACCTATGCTTTTGGCAAAAGCAAACTAACAAATTAAAATAATTGATAATTAAACACTTATAAAGTATAAAGTTTTGTAAAAAAAGGAGTTCTTTTATGGCGGTGGAGATGTAAGAGCAACACAGGCAGCAAAGTCTGTTCCTGTTCCTCCAAGTATTGGTCGTGGTTTTGACCCCATTAGGATTAATAAAGGAATGGATTACTTAGAATCAGTAGTGATAGTACCCCGGGAAAGAAAGCTCTAGCGTATATTGGACGTCGTTTCTTAGCTATACCTAGTGTATTCTTTAATGGTATTACAGCACTAGTTATGGGAATTTTTAGCTGCCAATCTACTGCACAAAATTTTAAGGAGAATGGGATGAGAACCCTTTATGCTCTCTCAGACCTTCCTGTTATCGGCGAACTCAAAGTCATCGGCCTATTAATCTACAATGCAGCGACAAAGCCTAAACACCAATACCATCCCCTCTAATCTCTAACGATACTTTGCGCGAAGCGCCCTGGAGTGTTGTGCCCAATGGCACATCACTTGCCGTAGGCCGTGGAATGCGGTGGCGACCGCAGGGAGCTGCCGCCCTTGCTCTGACCCCCTCTAAAGACTTAATCTGAAAAAAGTTAAGCTTAGTAGTTTAGAGTGCAACAATTTTTCGATACGGTCCGGGCAAGGGCGGCAGCTCCCTCTGGTCGCCACCGCATTCCACGGCCTACGGCAAGAGCTGTGACATAGGGGGTATTCCCTACGCAAGCAATATGTTTCATCTATTATTTTTTCTTAATTGATGTTAATTATCAGTAATAAACCTTATCCGAGGAACAGATGATATTTTCTGATAGGCATGAGGCTGGTCTAAAGCTCGCTGAAGCTTTGAAAAAATACGCTAATACTCCTCAAACGGTCGTTTTAGGGCTTCCGCGTGGAGGCGTTGTTGTTGCTTACGAAGTTGCTAAAAAACTTAATCTGCCCCTCGATATCATCTGTCCTCGTAAAGTCGGCGCTCCCTTTAATAAAGAACTTGCACTAGGCGCTGTTACTGATAGTGGCACCGGATATTTCAACGAAGAGATCATAGACTCTTTAGGTGTTGACCAAGAATACCTTCAGTCCGAAATTGAAAAAGAAAAACTGGTTTCAGCCCAACGGATGCGCCTCTATCGAGGTTCCAAACTTCCTCTAAGCCTAGAAAATAAAACCATCATATTGGTCGATGATGGAATTGCTACAGGCGCAACGATGAAAGCAGCTATACAAGCCACTAAAGATTTAGGTGCGATCAAAACAGTCGTTGCAGTCCCCATCGGACCTGCACATACCATCTCAGAGCTCTTTGACTTAGCTGACGATGTCGTTTGTCTCGGCACACCTACCCATTTTATGGCTGTCGGCCAATTTTATGATGACTTCTCTGCGACTGAAGATGAGGAAGTGGTAACCCTTCTTCAATCTCTTTAATTTTATTACTTCTCTAGTATAGGATCCAATCAATACTAATCATTGGAGGATTCTATGGGTTCTCAAGCAATGCCTAGTGGAGCGCCAGCAGCGGTCTCACCCTATATTGATTATGCTCAAGTTATTCTTACATCAGCGGAAAATCTACAAAGATCAGCCAAAGAAAAATATGGTGAAAAGGATGATCAAAACTCCTGGGGACTTTTAGGAACAGACTATAAGGTTTCCGTTAGTCTGCCAAAAGAGTCCAATGTCTTTCTCAAAGCTACTTACGTTTATAATTCTGTTCCAACTTTTAGGGAATCTTCTGATAAATACCACCACATATTTATCAAACGCACTATTACTCCCTTCGTGCCTATTTTTACTGCAGAAGGTCAAGTCTATAAAGATCTTTCTGCTCTATTAAATAATGCAATGGGTCCTAATATGTGGCTGACAGGCCATTACAGATCGATCTGTCCGGATGAGATCAATTTTGTTGCAGTTTTAGCAGTGCCCTATAAACCCATTCCAGGCTTAAATAAAATAACTGCAGAACAGCTCTCAGAGCTGATTAGCAATTTTCTTAAAGAGACTGCATTATTACATGCCAAGATCAACGAGATCATTGAAAGAAATAGCACCTTTCACCAAGTAGAATTAACGAATCCCAACCCCCCTCCATCACAAAAAATTATTCTTCCAAATCTTTCAGGGCTTATTAACGATTCTTTTAAGGAGTTATCGGCACTAGCTCAAGAAAGACTAAGAGAATGTGAAGGTTTTAGGAAATTAGTTTCTCAGAATGGAGATCCGAAATTTTCCCCTAAGGTTCGAGTCATTGTATTTTCAGCATCTACATTAAGTTGTGAAGCGATTCCTTATTCACCAGAATTTTATGTGTGTGGCAATACTCTTAATAAAATGAAATTTGTGTTTGGCACTGCGTATCCTATGCCTTCGTTTTTCATGAACATGCCGCAAAGTCAAACTTTTGGGCTTTTAAAGCAATCTGTTGCTTTAACTGACCAATTACTTCCAAAAATAAGCTATAAATCTTTTAAATACGTTCCCAACTTAGCAAGTGCAAAACAGTTGAATTTAATGTATGCAGCTTGCCAATCTGTAAAACTGGTTGATGGAACAAAAATGAATATGGAAGCTGCATTAAAGCTTTTCCGCGAATCAGTTTATGGGATTTCTGGACTGAACTTACTTTAACGAAATGCATTCACGAGTATATTCCTGCGCGAAGCGCCCTGGAGAGGTAGTTGCAAAAATTTAAATTTTTGCAACTACCCCTCCAGGGCCCTTCGCGCGAGTAATAACCTGGAAACCTTCTATCCAAACAATCTTGTAGTTACCCGAATGCCCATCACTCCGTTGCAAAAATTGTTCAAGGCTTTGTCTAGTTCTTCTGGAGTCAATTTCACAAAAAGGCTTACCCTTGCCAATAATGTAAACATTTTGTCTTCGGTGTTTAGCTTCAGAACAATCACCCCTTTTTCCGGAACTACTGTTGTTTTAGAATATTCTTGAATTCCTTTTATAAATCTTTGATCTACTCTGCCAGGGGTTCTCAAAGTTAAAGGCTTATTAACTTGATAAACACCTTTGAACTCAGTGTTGTAAGTGACTGTAACGGCATTTAATTCAACAAGTTTAAAAGAATATTGTTGTTTGAATTTCGAAAGGGGCATTTTTGCTATTTCATCTTCAACACCATTTCTTTTAGCATTTAGTATCTCTGCCGTTATACCAATGGAAGGAAGATTAGCAGCAACGTGTGTCGAGTCTTTTGTACTTTCACCTTTTTCAGCCATTTTCTTTTTCGCACCCTCTATATCCGCCATCAAAATAAATTCCCCGATATCTTCAGGAAACCTAGGAGGTTCATTCCCTTTCAGAATAGATTGAACCACAGATTTTACTTGTTCCGCCGTTTTACCAAATTGGACTAAACTACTTTCTAGCGTAGAATTATCGGTTGTAAGTGAAATATTGCTTTTGAAAACAACGTTAATTCTACTATAGTCAGTTACTTCATCTGCATTTTTAATGTGTAATGAAGAACCTTTAGTTTCTTTGTTATACCTACACACATAATCAAAAAGAGTTTTGTAGACCTTTGGATTAATTGCAGAGTATTTAACATCCTTTGCCATTGGCATGGAAAGACGAATATGCTCAGAGGGATTTGTATTTAAATTTGAAAATCTAAAGCTTGCTCCTATATCATCCGCAACGCTTTTATAAACATAACTGGTTTTGATCTGAGATACACTTAAGTTTTCATCTACTTGCTTGAATTGGGTCATCCCTGCTTTAAAAGCAGTAACACCAGCATTCAAGCTGACAGCAAATTCTGCCATTGACGCGGGAGGAGCCGATCGAAAATAATACGAGCCTGGTACGTAATCCAACCAAGACCCTGCTGATTGCGTAACTGCGGTCGATGGAGCCTGTGCCATAAGTGAACCTCGTAATTGTAAATCTATGCACACACCGTGAGAGTGTCAACTTGTAAATTATTCATCTTATATACTTACAAATATTTCAGAAACCAAGATTCTGCAAGTTCGCACACAGTTTCTAGCATTCCAGGCTCCTCGAACAAATGGGTAGCACCAGGAACGATCTCCAACTTTTTTTCGCAATTCAACGCTTTATAAGCTCCTTCATTCAGCTCGATTACTCCGAAATCATTCCCACCCACAATCAATAATGTTGGACTTTTAACAGTTTCCAAATAGGATCCAGCTAAATCTGGTCTGCCTCCACGCGAAACAATCGCCGAAACACTTCCTTTTCCTTTAGCGTCAGCAACTAATGCCGCAGCCGCTCCAGTACTTGCCCCAAACAATCCAATTCTCATACCTTGCGTTTCTTTATTAACTAACATCCAATCGATTGTATCGATCAGTCTATCCGCTAAAAAAGGGATATTAAATCTTAGTTCACGTGTGCGATTATCTATTGTTTCCTCTTCCTGCGTCAGTAAATCAATAAGCAAAGTTCCCAATCCTTTTTCATTCAAATCCCTTGCTACAAGCTGATTCCGAGGACTCAACCTTCCACTTCCACTCCCATGCGCAAACAACACAATTCCCGTTGCATCTTCGGGTAAAGATAAAATTCCTTTGATCAATGCTTTTCCAGCCCTTACCTCAACATCGTGGGATACGGTTCGCATAAATTCCTCCCTTTGGCATGATCGTTTTATATATGGCTGAAGAAATAAAACGTCTATTTTTTGGTTTGGAAATTCAAGCTCCTTGGCCTGAGGAGCTTCCACATGGCCGTTTACTTTTACCTTCAGAGCGCCACTTAACCCTAGCGTTTTTAGGAAATGTTCCTTTCTCACCCTTAAAGGAGAAGCTTAATCAAAATGAGCTCCATATTCCCTTTTCGTTAGGTTTTGCAGGATTTTTTGATAGTGTGCTTTTTCTTTCTCCTCGCAATCCAAATGTTGTCGCTTGGGGTGTCCATTGGATCACTGATACTACTCCCCTCATTGCTTTCCAAAAAGAAATTGTGCGTTGGTTGCGATCTATCGGATATTCGGTTGATCACCCTAATCGTGAGTGGCTTCCCCATGCAACAATTTGCAGGCGCCCCTTTGACCGCAGAGGCTGGGAAAAGCAATTTACAGTTCTTCCTTTTATCATTACAGCCATCCATTTATATGAGAGTGTAGGGCAGTTAAGATATATTCCATTATGGAGCCATCCGATGAAACCTCCATTCGAAGAGATCGAACACACTGCAGATATTGCGTTTAATATACATGGGAAAACTTTACAGGATATTTATAAGCATGCATTAACAGCTTTAGCTTTTAAACATCCTCCCCTCCTAAAATACTTTTCCAACGAAGAAATAAAAAATTTAGACGATATCATCATTGGTTTAAATAATGTCATAAGCAAAGCTGACCAAGAGTCAGGATGTCCTTTTAAAGCTGTGAGTTTCCATGGGGAAATTCAACAAAATGCAGATCACACCTTAACATGGGAGATGATCGTCGATGTCTAATTTAAAATTAATAAAGCCTGCAACGTACGAAATTGAAAAAGAAGGCGGCATGCTAGTTCCAGGACTAGTGATTGCCAATGAAGACCTTTTACGTGATATGGAGATTGACAAACCTCTCGATCAGGTCCGCAACGTTGCCTATTTAAAAGGGATTGTTGGATATAGCATTGCAATGCCAGATATCCATTGGGGTTACGGGTTCCCGATCGGCGGAGTCGCCGCCATGGATGCTGAGACTGGAGTCATCAGTCCAGGAGGAGTTGGCTACGACATCAATTGTGGAGTCCGCCTTGCGGTAGCTCCAGAACTATTTAAGAACCTCAGCGATTCTCAAAAGAACGAACTTTTGAAAGCAATCTTTAAAAACGTCCCCTCAGGCGTAGGAAAGGGCCACCGAGCACTCTCTTTGAGTTCATCAGACTATAAAAATTTAATCGATCTAGGATCACGATGGTCTGTTCAAAAAGGATTTGGTTTAGCGGACGACATCATGCATACTGAGAGCCATGGTCTGATCAAAGGAGGCTCATTAGAAGTTGTTTCTAAGGAAGCACAAGAACGTGGGAAGGAACAGCTTGGATCAATAGGCTCAGGAAACCACTTTGTTGAAATTGGTGAAGTTCAAGAACTTTTTCTTCCTGAAATAGCTAGAGTATGGGGAATTGAGCAAGGCCAAGTTTATATTTTGATCCATTCCGGATCACGTGGATTTGGACATCAAGTTTGTCAGGACACCTTGAACTCATTTGTAAAACAAGGATTTGCCCACGGGTTGCCTGACAAACAACTTGTTGCAGCACCTATCCAAAGCGAAGCTGGTCAAGCCTACTTTAGCGCTATGGCAGCAGCAGCAAATTATGCTTTCAATAATAGACAAAGGATCCTGCACGAAGTGCGACAAAGTTTTCGAGAAACCCTTAAAATGCAGCCAGAAGAGATTCGAATGATCTATGATGTCTGCCATAATATTGCTAAGTTTGAAAATCATATCGTCAATGGTAAAGAGCGGAAGCTGTGTGTGCATCGAAAGGGGGCCACTAGGGCTTTTGGTCCAGGTCACGAAGAGTTAATCCCTTTGTACAAACAAACAGGACAACCTGTTTTAGTTCCTGGGGATATGGGCAGAGCAAGTCATTTGATGGTAGGACAAGGCAATCCGATAACATGGTGTAGCGCATGTCATGGAGCAGGGCGAGCTCGCAGTAGAGTCCAATCGATGAAAGCTTGGCATGGCAAAAATCCCATAGAATATATGAAAAGTAAAGGTGTAAAAGTGATGGCAGAATCCTTCCGCACAATTGCTGAAGAAATGCCAGATGCCTACAAAGATGTCGATGAAGTAGTGAGAGCAGTTCAGGAAGCAGGCTTAGCCAAGATGGTGGCCAGGCTGCGTCCCCATTTAGTCATTAAGGGCTAACCCGCAAAATTAACCACGGAGTTCACGGAGAGAAATATGGATGGTACGGAAAGGAAGATAGAAGACAGAAGTCAGAAGAAGTCTATCATTCTGGCTTCTGACTTCTGTATTCTGTATTCCTTTCTACACTAACGCCCGAAGTCGAAGCCGTCTTTATCCAACATATTCCACTCAAACTCGGTTCTTTCCAAGCCTTTGAACTTTGGATCGTCTTCATTTGGAAGCGTGTCCACATCCACACCTAGAATAATTCCGTCAAAGAATGTCGACTCAAAGGCTTTCATAATGTTATAGAAAAAGCTAAAGTGCCAATCAATTGCGCTATTAATCCCAATCTCTTCCGAAACAGGTTTATCCTTCTCGATCATCCCTAGTAGCTGCCTTGAAACCTCTTCAGAATCAATTACAACATTCACTTCAAAGTCAGAATTTTCACTTTTCGCACCTAAATTGTAGCTTCCCACAACAGCATAGCGATTATCAAACACCATCACTTTTTTGTGATAAAGCACTAATGGCACATTATATTCATAGATCTTAGCAGGCTTTAGGGGAGATTTTTTGGCAGCGTCTTTTTGCCAGAAATTAAATGTCTTTCCCAAAATAATGGGCAAATAGTTAACCCTATTTATGTAAGCATACAAAGCTATTGTAGAGTTTGAAGTACTAGGCTTCATCCTAAGGCCGTTTGTCACTAACGTGATCGCAACATTCCTTTTCGAAGCATCAATTAACTGAAAGTACAGCCTGTCAACAGGGAAAAAATACATGTGGGCTATATCTATTGTCGAGTTCGCAATACTTGTATAATACGAGATATAATCCCCAATTTCATGGTAATTCAACCTTGGACCACTTACAAGGGCATAAGCTTTTACATTTCTAATGAGATCTGGACTATTTTCAAATGCTTCATAAACTCCTCGCCCTTCTACAGGCACAGGAAAATATTCAGTCTGAGCAAACTTTAAAGGCCCTGCATTATTCCTCAGGCTTCCTTTTGTTTTATAGAGCTCCCAAATCATGTAGAACTCTTCGCGCAACTTTTTCGCCATTGGACCTGATCCAATGATATCTTGGTCGCTTGAAGCCTTCGGTAAAAATGCTTGTTGAATTGTCTTGGGATCATAACTAGGGTCGTATTCACTTCTTGAGAGATTATCTACAAGATTTGTTCCACCCAATTGAAAATACTTTTCATCCACAATCACAAACTTACAGTGGTTCTCAGTCGTATAAAGCCCACCTTCCTGAATCAGCAATCCAGAAAAATCTGTGATCAGATATTTAAAATTATTTGGGTAAGCCTTCTTCATATCAAGTAAAGTTTGCTGATCTTTTTTGCTGAACAAACCTGTGTTTTGGGACACCATGAAATGGATTTGAATCGCAGGATTGGTTTCCAAATGTCCTTTCAAAACATCAATCACTCTACGAAGAATTTCCCCATCAGCATATCCACAAGACATCTCAATACTTTTCTTAGCGCTTTTTAACAATTCGATCTTGCAATCTGCAGTATCTGTCGTTGACTTTCCAACATAAAAGGAATGCCCTGCAATAAAGTCAGGAGCTTTAACTGCGCACCAACCAAAACTTCCTAAGAGTAAACTTGCCCCAAGAAATAATCTAAAACTCCATTTCATATTAACGCTCCCAATAAAAGTCATTCTGTAGTTCAAAGCCCTCAAAGGATTCAAATTCCTTGAACTTACCTTCAAAACCGCTTGGATCTAATTCGTCAAAATTGTAATCGCTCCCTTGTGGAATTTGGTCCACACTCAAGATGATGCCATCGAAAAAGAACGATTCGAAAGCTTTCATCATATTATAGAAAAAGCTAAAGTGCCAATCAATCGCTTGATTAACTGTTACTGTATCTGCAAGCTTTTTATCGTTTTCAAGAACCTCTAAAATCTTATCAGCAACTTCAATAGAATCGATCACGACTTCAACTTCAAAGTCAGAGTTCTCGCTTTTTTTGCCTAAATTGTAACTACCAATCATTGAGTATCGGTTGTCAACGACCATGACCTTCTTGTGAAACAATGTGTAGTCCACATTAAATTCATAAATCTTGGTATCGTTTTGCTTTGCCTTTTTCGCATCGTCTTTTTGCCAAAAATTGAAAGTTCTACCAAAGATAATAGGAACATAGTTAACTCTATTGATGTAGACATAAGTCGCGAAAGACGCGTTAGCTGCAGAGCTTTTTAGGCGCACTCCATTCGTGATAACATTAATTCTTATGTTGCGCTTCGCTGCATCTACAAGATGATTGTAAATCTTATCAATTGGGAAAAAGTACATATGAGCAAGATCAATTGAATATTCCGCACTACTCACGTAATGATCATAAAGTTGCCCAATCAAATGATTCTGAAACCTAGGTCCCGAGACTAAGCCATATACATTGGCATTTTTAACAACCTCTGGATTTCTTTCAAAAGCTTCAAGTACCGCACGTCCTTCTTCTTTAACTGGAGTTTTCCTTGTCTCAGTAAAATAGATAGGACCTGCATTATCCCTTAAACTCTTGCCGCTTTTAAATAGTTCATAAATTTGAAAAAATTCTTCACGAAGAACTTTTGCCATAGATCCAGAAATCACAACATCCATATCACGAGAAGCTCTTGGCAAAAATGCATCTTGAATTCTATCAGGTTTATAGCCCTGGTCCACTAAGCCATGGCTTTGATTATCGATTAAGTTTGTTCCTCCCAAAAGAAAGTACTTTTCATCGATAATGATGATCTTCATGTGATTTTCAGTTGTGTACACACCTTTGGCCTGGATCATTAAACCCGAAGGGCTGTTTACCTGAAAATGGAGGTTATTGGGGTACCTTTTTGCTAAATCTGATAACTGAGATTTCTCTCCATCGCTTAATAGACCCGAGTTTTGTGAAATCATTAAGTGGATTTGAATATTTGGATTTTTTGCTAGCTGCTCCTGAAAAATCGCTAATACCTTTAAAAAAATGTCTCCACCGGCAAAGCCAGCGGACATCTCTATCGTCTGTTTAGCATTTCTTAAGAGTTCCAACTTCCACCATGTCGTATCATCAGTGCTTTTTGTGACATAAACACTATGTCCGCTTTGAAATCTATCTTCAGGATATTGGGCTGCAACTAAGTTACTGTGAATGTTTATGGATGCTAATAGAAAGAATAAAATTGAAGTTATTAGTTTCATGTAAAACCGAATTAATTTAAATAATAAAAAATATAACAAAATAAATCGATAAATGCAATTCAATTATGAATAACATCTATTTAAAAATGTTGACTCCATATTCAAATCCTGTCATGGATATAATTGTTAATTTTATTTTTGAAAAACAAGGAGTTAATCATGGCCAATGGGGAATATAGGGGAGTTCGCGACGTAATCGCAGATATCCAAAAACATCGTTCTCTTTATATATTTGAATCTATCGTTTTTATATTGCTGGGATTACTTGCAATTGCTGTTCCAGGTCTATTTACAATAGCAACAGAGCTTTTTATTGGATGGTTGTTAGTATTTGCTGGAGCTGTGCAAGCCTACAGATCTTTTGTTAATAGAGAATCCCAAGATTTTTGGCCTTCGATTCTAAGTGCTATCATCTTTTTAGTTGCTGGGTTTCTGCTATTATTTTATCCATTAAGAGGCGTTTTGACTCTTACAATGCTTCTAGCGATCCTTTTCTTTTTACAAGGGATTGCTCAAATATTTTACGGTTTCCAATTGAAACCCTTTAAAGTATGGGGCTGGTTCCTATTTGGAGGAATTGTAAACTTACTAATGGCTGGTATTATTTGGTACGGATGGCCCTCAACAGCATTTTGGGTGATTGGTCTTCTCGTCGGGATCAACCTATTGATGTTTGGCTTCTCACTTCTATTCACAGTTCTCAGCCTAAAAAACCTCGATAAATCTGTTTAATCCCTGCGCGCAGCACCCTGGAGAGGTGTGCCCAATGGCACACACTCCAGGAGCTTCGCGCAGTTCCATTTTATGCAATCCTCATTTATACAAACTCCCCACTTCCGCTAAATTCGAATCTCAGTATTCTTACAAGAAAACAGATTCGAAAGTAAGATCTTAAAATGATTTCAGTAAACAGTTCTGATATTTGTGCAATATGTAAAGACAACCTCTTAGAAGAAACTCCAAAGCTATGCGTTGAGCTTTCATGTACAATCCCTCATATCTTTCATGAAAGTTGTTTGAATGATTGGAAAAGGCTAAGCTTATCTTGCCCCATCTGTCGAAAACAAATTAAGGAACACATAAGCTTGACTGGACGCATCAAATCATTATCTTCGTTAACCAGTCCAATATTTCTTATTGCTTGTATTGGTGGTATTTACTTGCTTTTCGCATCAGCTTTCTCTTTAATGCATGTTACAGAGCATCAGCAAATTAATCCAAATTATATGAGATCTAAGGCTTCTCGCATTTACTCTAATTTAAGTTCGTTTAGAAGCCAAAAAATAGATTTTAGAAAAAGCTCGAATATGAATTTGACCTCAATGGCTGTAGCAATACTATTTAGTCAGGGATTCATTGTATGCTTTTTCACTATAATAGCTTACATTATTTCTGTTACCAGGCGCTGTTTGAAAGATTATTCAAAGCCATGCACATATGTGATTCGAAAAGCTGTACCTGTAAGGATTTAATCCTAACTATGTACTTGTAGGATGCTTATGACAGCCTTGAACATGCACTTCTAACATTTCTAACATCATTGCAAAAATCTTTCCCATTTCATCTTTAAGTTTTTGATGGCTTGCAATAGGGATTAATTTGCCGGCTTCACTCAACCTAGTATGCCAGTCAAGCTTAAACTGAGCTATTCCTGCATCATCTAAGACGGTATCTCCTTGTTTAATCTCGAATAGCCCTACACCTGAAGAGTCTTTAGGAATATTGTCAAAGCAATCCTTACCACGCTTTACATCCAATGCGACTTTGTTTTTATTTGTTTGCCCTCCCGACATAACTGTTCCATAGATTACATACATCATAATAATCGTTAATTCCGGATCACTTCTACCAGCTTTAAGAATATATGTAGGAAGCTTATAATCTACTGTAATCGGCTTCTTCTCATCCCTCAAATGCACCCAAACTCCAATATCGTCTTTAATCTTTGCTGATCTAAATAATTCAGTTTTCACAAAAACACTTAAGGGATGCCTTGAAGCCAGCAAAGTTTTTTGAACGATCTCTAAGGATTCATGTATCAAATCCAAATTGAGAAGGTATCTATAATATTCAGTTGGGCAAATAGTCCTTTTTGCTAGTTCAGGAGTACTTGCAGAAATCGACTGCAAAAATTGATTCATTCTAGCCTTTGGGTGAAATTTCATTCTCCATTCGTCGAAGAGTTCATAAAGGGACCTATCTTCCGGATTTAAACCAGCTCCTTTCCGAATACTTTCAATTTCTTTTGCTTTTGCTGCAGCATCTTGAGAATAGTATGTACCCGCGGATTGAACCATTGAAGCTAATTCAGGATCAAGAGGCTCTTTGTCATCTGTTTTCGCATGGAAATGATGATGTCCTACAACTATTTCGGAAGGGTTTGCTACAGCTGAATTTGTATGATTAGAAGTTATAGCTGCTGGCAATGTCATGGGTACCTCTAATATTAAATGTTTCAATTATCTTAATGAAAAGCTTTATCAAAAGGTAGTACCTTTTCCTGGATTTTTTCAGAAACTCTTCTGTCAAAAATAGCGGAATCTATAAGCCCCTGCAATTTTCCTCTAAATTCAGGATAATTATCCCAGGTTGATCTTCCTCGATAGGTCACAGGGGCATTTTCCTTTTTCTCTATTCCTTTTGCCAGCATTTCCACAGAAGGAACTTCGCACCCTTCATCCTCATTATCGCTTAAAACTTCATGTAATAGTCTAATAAACAAAAGCCTAAAATATTCATCCTCAAAAGATCCATGGGCTTTTTGAAACCATCTATAAGTGCTAATCACATAATTGAAGTGAAATGCTTTTGAGCCTAAAGGTTCTACCCCAATACTATCTTGTTCCAATTTGCACTGAGCCCATAACATCGTATCGAAAACATGTTTTTTTTCATTGATCGAAGTAAATCTCCGATGGAGTTCCCAAGGAGCAAACTGCCGCACCCATTCGATGGAAAAAAATAACTCCCATGTACTAGCAATAGTTTTGAATCCATTTTCTTGAAACCAGGGGTCCCGCACTTCGCTAATTCCGAGACATTTTAGATTTTCGAAACGAACTCTTTCAAACTGGCTTTTGAAAAAATTTTCCTCTTTTAAAAACAGGTCAGCATCATGCAAGATAGCATATTTTGTTTTAGTTTCATCGATTCCACGAATAAGTTGAAGCCAATGGATGTGGGCAGGATTGTTTGTTAGAGAAATGACCATTTTGTCCATGCTTTTCAAGGAAACTAATCTTAATTTTCCTCTATTCCATTCTTTAGACAAGTCGTTGAAGGTCTTTTTAAATATTTTAGTTTGTCTATCAGGTATGACTAAATGCTCTAAAGCATTTTCAGGATTTTGTTTTTTGCAAATATTGACTGCAATTTTTAAGAAGACAGGAAGATCTCCAGGCACTGGAAGTAACACAGTGTAGCCAGGAATGTTTTGTAAAGGATTCTTCCAGCGTGAATAAAAAAGCTTCCAGAATCCTTCTTTGATCATAAATCCTCAAGGGGATACTTCATCCACAAGAATCTACAAATCAACACTTATGGTCAAGCAGCAAACGTAGCCACTTAAAAACAATTGCTTGCTTCATTGTTCGCGCCCTGCGTTTTGAAGTGCTGTGCCATTGGGCACATCCCCTGTTGCTTGCGCTTTGCGCCCTGGAGTGCCCAATGACACAGCTCTGCCGCAAGCCCTGGAATGCGGTGGCGACCGGAGGGAGCTACCGCCTTTGCCCTGACCGCATGCAAACCGCTTGATCTGAAAAATTTAAACAAAACAGCTCAGAGTACTGCAATTTTTCGTTGCGGTCAGAGCAAAGGCGGTAGCTCCCTCCGGTCGCCACCGCATTCCAGGGCGCAAAGCGCATGCAA
>JBDHQB010000031.1:0-27303 GCA_039806825.1 Parachlamydiaceae bacterium
CATGATCGCGAATGCTACACCAAGTTCTAATTTGATCCCAGTTTTTAAGATCTACTGCTGACGACTGAACGCTTACGAAAAAATTAGTGGAACAATCTCCTTGCTGATTTCGTCAAAAAATAAGGTAAGAAAACACGAGGCGTGGATGGAGACCGCCCTTAAAAGCAATTATTTTGAGGCTGGTAAAAATAGTGAAGTCAACCGTCAATTTGCGAAAGAGTTTAAAGAAATGCATAACTGGTCCGATTTAACAATTACAAAGCAGTATTGTCGACATGAACCTTCAAAAAAGGAATACTATTATAAGCTGCCTTGTGAAACCTTTCAACAAAGTTTGAGAAATTGCTATGAGCAATATACCTAAAGAGAAATTACCTGCAAATGCAGAAAAAATGCAGGTGAATGGGAAATTTCAAAAAGGACAATCAGGTAATCCAAAAGGCAAAGAAAAAGGGACAAAAAATCGAGCTACAATCATTGCCGAGAAACTTTTTGAGGGCGAATTGCATAATATTTGTCGAAAATTGATTGAAGAAGCCTTGAACGGTAATATGCAAGCAATCAAGCTGGTTTTAGATAGAGTACTACCTCCAAAGAGAGATCGAGCCATCGATATAAAACTTCCAAAATTAGAAACACCGGAAGATGCCGTAAAAGCAATATCGACTATTGTTGATGCGTTAGGACGGGGAAATATTACACCGACGGAAGGAGAGGCAATATCAAGAGTTGTTGATGCCTTCGTCAAATCGATAGAAACTTACGATATCCAGAAGAGAATTAGTCTGCTAGAAGAGAAGAAGGCTCTATGAAGAAATCAATTGCAAGAAGGGTAGAAAAGCTTGAGAAATTATTCCATACTAATCAAGTTAGACGAAAGGTTGCAATCGTAATTTATGATCCGAACATTTGTTTAGAAGACGATCTACCAAAAATTGAAGCGGATGTCATCCTATGTTTACCTGATAACGGTCATCGAATACCTAAGGAAAAAACCATACCCTCTAAAGGGTATTTAATTAAATATTCATAACCATGAATTAAATTTTCTGTTTTGAAAGAATTGCATCAAGAGTTGTACTCCAACGTATTTCGACATCACGACCGATAACAAGATCGTCAATAATTCCTTGATTGTAGAGATCTATAAAGCGGATAAAATCTGAAATTCTATGTTCCCATTGCTCTTTCCCATCAACAAAAACAATATGATAAATTCGCGAACCATGCTTTTCTTCATATTCTCTGAGTTCTCTTCCAACAAGCAAGCATTCATATACTGCATCGCTCATTTTACTACCTCCTTTGGTCTTTCCCCAATATTCTTTAATTTCCCACACAACAAAGGGGTTGACTAAGCAAGGTATGGCTCCATCAAGGTTTCTTGCTGTAACATATAAATCTCTTTCTTTAAACCATACACATCGGTGTTGCGGATCAACGTCAATATTAAAACCAAATTTTGCAGCAATTTTTGAACTAATTTCTGTCACAGCAGCTACAAGAGATTTGGAAGACTGATGATGATCTAAACTTTTTGTAGATGTTTTGGCTGCAGTGATACCAAGTTGCTTGCAAAAACAAAGGGCTTCTTGCTCAGTTCTAAGAAGATTTTTAAGCGTTTCGTATTGATTTTCAGAAAAAACGAGGTATTCGAAAAATAGATCGATTGTATCTTGTTTTAGGGGTACTGAGCCATGAATTTCCAGTTTTTTAAAACTTTTTTCCTTAACAAGTACAGCTAACGAGAATTTTTCTTTAAGATGAGCAAGCCAAAATTCTCTAAGTTTTTTTTCATTTTTTCCAATTGAGCGAAAATATCTTACCACATCCCACAACTCATGCTGCCAACCTATGTTTTGATAGCTAAATGTACCCTTTTCATTTCGTTGTGAAGGCTGTTTTTTCATTCTGACTATACCTTATAATTTGTTATGAGGAGTTCAGTTACGGTTCTATTTTGAGAATTCAAATTAATTTCCCTTCTTGCAGAAATCTCGTATAAATTAAATCCAGAAAACAGGTTCTTCACAAATTCAGTGTTACTATTACTGATAGCCCATTTGATTCCTTTGCTGTCTAATTCGCGACATAGTGCGGCCAATCTGAAATGATCTTTTTCCCTGAATTGCTTAGCAGTATATCTATTGAAATCCGAATAACCTCCAAGTTTATAATAAGGAGGATCGAAATAAACAAAATCATGTTGGTTTATCCCATATAGGCCAAATTCAAAATCACAACATTTGAGTTCAACATTCGCTAGTGTTTCAGAAACAGCTTTGAAATTGTCAGGATCAAAATATCTTCTATCATAGGCGCCATACGGCACATTGAAACCGCCATTACCATTAACGCGAAATAAACCTCTAAAACATGTCTTATTAAGATAGATAAATTGACTCGCTCTTTCAAACAGATTAAGACTCCAAGGATCGATTGATCGGATTCTAAGAAACTCTTGTTCCGTATTGATCATTTTATCTAAACAATCTGCAACATGCTGCCAATCTTCTTTTAGTGCTGTATAAGAGTCTATTAACCATCTATTTTCATCGGATAAGCAAGCATTTAGTGGATGTAAACTAAAAAAGACACTGCCACCGCCCAAAAAGGGTTCATAATAGCGCTCAAAAGTTTTTGGAAAATAATCTATTAGCGTAGAAGCTAATGATTGTTTTCCTCCTGCCCATTTGATAAATGGTTTAGCTGAAGGATTGGTAGTTAGCCATGGAAATAAGTCGAGTTCAACGCTCATCATCAATCCTATTTTGAGGTTTTGCTATTTTTAGAATTTTCATTGATCAACGATTTTCTTTTTTGGTGAGTAATCATAAGCTTCCGAAGCTTCTGAAGCGCCAATGGAGAAGGTTTCGTTTTAAGGTTTTCCCATCTATTCACGGTGGGAAACGTTACTCCAAGCTTTACTGCAAACTGTTCTTGAGTCAATCCTAATTCCTGTCGGACTTCTTTAATTTTGTTGGCAAGCTCTTCATCGGAGTCGCTAAAGACATTAGAAGAAGACACGATTACACCTTAAATGTTGATTTAGATTATGTAAGATGATATATCGTATGTTATAATTTATCTCGAAGTTTTTTTCGAGAAATATTCGTTTTTTAAAAAAATAAACTGAAAATTACTGTGGGTGTGAACATGAATAGGATACAACCGAAGATATTCAATGGTGGGTGGCAGCTCGTGATGTCAGAAACGATTTGTTGTAATCCATCTCGAGGATTAGAGGTACACATTCCCGTCACACCTGAGAATATTACAAAATTTCAGTTTGTTTTTATTACTGATGCAGAGTCATCTAATGCAAGATTACACACAGTAACTAAAGAAAATGCCGTGATTTTTACACTAACAAATTTTTTGATGCAGTTAGGAGCGTTTCTTAATCCATTCGAGTTTAAGATTGGATCCGATAAATACTTTTTACAGATGCATGGAATGTCCGCAAGTAGTGAATTACTTAATCTTACGATATCAATATTTAAAGAGGTTGTCTAAGAGATGGCTCATCAATTTTCATCAAAATGGGGACAGGGTATTTTTAAAGGCTTTAAAACAAACGCAATGAGTCCATTATGTTGGGCCATGGGATTTTTAGAACTTCTTTTCATGTATGGTTTTGTTTATTCTCCTAGCCTACTTGTTCAGATCTGGTCTGGCATACTTCTTTCAATTGGCTTTTTGTTTATATGCGGGATGTTTTTTTTCTTTGCTTGGCGTGACCCTGATCGACTACAGTCCGAAGAATTTTTAATAGAAAAACAAACCATGAATGCTCTTTACGAAAGTAAAGGATCGGTGGGCGAAGCTGGTGTTTTTTTTAATTCCGCGCAACAACCTAAAATACAATCTTCCTACTCTGTCGGAAAAAAAACCATAGAGGATGAGGTTTCAAAAGAAGGCGCAAACAAAGAAAATAACTAAAATGCAAGCCCTAAGAGCGATACACAACTAATTTATAAGCTCAGCACATGAGTAGAGATTAATAGATCAAGTCTCGTTTAAGGCAAAAAGCCTATTCTGGAATTTCGCAGATAGAAACGGGTTCGGGCAAAACTTATTTTTGGTGGATGCTTCCGCCACATATCCGCCACACGATCGAAAAATCAGCCTGAAATAAAAAAGGACATTTCAAAAGAAATACCCTTAGGAGTCACTGTAAAAAGAATCTGGGTGAGAAGATTTGAACTTCCGACCTCTTGCACCCCATGCAAGTGCGCTAGCCAAGCTGCGCTACACCCAGATGAAAATTATGTCGCAGCTGCGCTGCTGGTTAGACTTGGACGATGCCCTCAAACTCAAGCTCAGAGCGCTTGAACTCCTTCACCGCCATCTTCGCTGAATGCTCAATGATCTTTTCCAAGGGCTCCGTAGGATCCATCTCCGCAGCCGCTATATCCACCGAAATAGATGCCGTAAATGCTGTCCCCCCACGTATCCCCTTAGCCCTAAAATTGGCAAATAATCCGTCTTTCTTTTTTGTGATGTTAATAAACCGAATCACATTGTTGTGCATAATGTCTTTCATAGTCATCACTCAAAGGTTAAAAACAGCTATCATATGTAATTTCCCCCTTGATGTAAAGATAAGAATAAGGCAGTCTCTATTTCCTTATGAACGATAACATCTTATCTCAATCTTCCTCCGAAATCTCCTGGCGCGATGTCCTCCGCCCCGAATTCGACAAGCCTTATTTTAAAGAATTAATGCAATTCGTTGAAAAAGAACGCTCTTCCGGCATCCCCATCTACCCTCCACAAGAAGATGTCTTCAACGCATTCAAAAAAACTCCTTTCTCCAAAGTCAAAGCTGTCATCGTCGGCCAAGATCCTTACCACGGTCCACGCCAAGCACACGGCCTTAGCTTTAGCGTCCAAAAAGGTGTGCGTCCCCCTCCTTCGCTCCAAAATATTTTTAAAGAACTGAATTCTGACCTGGGAATCCCCATTCCAAACCATGGCTGCTTGGAATCATGGGCTGAGCAAGGAATCATGCTTTTAAATGCCTCATTGACCGTTCGACAAGGTTCTCCTATGTCTCATGCAGGTAAAGGCTGGGAAATTTTTACAGACGCTGCCATTGCACAGCTTTGTTTGCGCAAGGAACCTGTTATTTTTGTGCTATGGGGAAAATTCGCTCAGGATAAGTGTAGGAATGTGTTAGCTCCCATTTATTCTAAGCGTCATCTTGTGCTTACCGCTGCTCACCCCTCTCCATTCTCAGCTCAGAACGGTTTTTTTGGGTGCAAACATTTCTCGAAGATCAATGAGTTTTTGATCTTAAATGGAATGGCGCCGATAAAGTGGGACTGTCTATAAAAACTTTGCAAATATCTTTGCAAGATCCCCTTTACATCTACTTGCGTCCAAACAAATTTTGTTTAGGAGCCCTGGTAAATCGTTTATAGTCTTATAGGTATTAAGATGCAAAAACCCTGATGCACTATATATCAAACGCGATCTGCTTACATCCAGGCTCTGTATCGTTTTTAAGATAATATCGGCGCTTGCTCTGACTAAATCTTTTATAAGATTAAATTCTTTTGCGTTTAAACAATTCATGGATTCAGAACTTTGTGAAACATCGGTAAGAAAATCCAGTTCATTACACATCAGGTCCAAAGGCTGAAAAATAGGTGTGGCGTAAACAGCAGCTGTATACTTTCCTGCAGCAATCATATTATCTAAGTGTTCTAAATTATATTCGATTGAGGGAGACAAAAGTTTTTTATACACATTCGTAACACCTTCATGTGTATTTATGGAAATATATCTAGCTAAGTTTAGTAAGATCCCTCGATATAAAAGCTCTTTTTCGTAGGGTTGACCATAAGACTTTTTATATTCAAATCTTAGATGTTCAATTTTAAGTAATAGGTCCCTTAATTGCGGTTCTTTGTCTTGAGTTGTTTCATTTATTTCTAGAACTGAAGTTTGGGGTCTTTGATGTCCAGGAGCTGGCTTAAACACGGGATCTTCCTCCGAAATAATGCTTTCTGAAGTAAGAGGAGAAATAGCTCTAGGGGGTGGAGAAAAATTCATAGGCATACTTATTTCAGAAATTTGATTATTAAAAAGGGAATCGCTTTTTCTAGTAAGAATGTCCACCTTTTCTGATAGCAGTTCCACTTTTAGCGGAACTGTTAGAGCCTTAAAATGAGAAGGTTTCATGAGGATATTTTCTGATTTGATATATGCGACTTCAGGTGCAACAAAGATTTCCATTCCTGTGAAGTCTTGAGTATCATCTGAAGCGCTCTGCGATTGAGGTTCTACCTTAAATGTAGGGCGATAATTGTCCCCTTTCCGTTTTCTTTCAGCTGCATCTAGAGTATTTTGAATCTCTGCATCTTTTTTCTGTTTCAGTTCTTGAAGCCTTCTCCGCTCTTCTTGAAGATGGCCATTATTTAAATTGGCGGGTTGATATTCTATATGTTCGGACCTATAGATCTGACGGGGCGCTTTCAAAATTTCTTTCGGAGCTGATTTTGGCAAGCTATCCACTTCAGATTTAAGTTTTACGAGCTCCTGATTGCCAGGATAAGTTTTTAGACCTTCGCTGAAGGATTTTCTAGCTAATTCATACTCTTTTAATTTTATGTGACATTGAACGATAACAACAAAGTAATCATGAGAGAAGTGCTTTATGGGTTTAAGCAAATCAAGAGCCTTCTTTTCTTCTTCAGAGTTTAGGTAACATTTTGCTAATGCCAGGCGATGCATAAGGTCAATGGTGTCTGATTTCTTTTCTGGAAATTTTTCTAAAATTGAAATAGCGCGCTTATATTTCTTTTGAGAGATATAGCACTGTGCCAGTCCAATGTAGAGGTCTAAAATTTGATCAGTTAAATCTACAGTACATTCTTTATCTGTCAATTTAACGTTTTTTAACACCCCTTCAAGGTAATCTACAGCATCTTGAGTTTTGCTAGGCTTAGCTCCCATTAAGCATTCCATTACAACTTTATCCACGGAAAAATTAGTTGCAGAAGAAAATATTGCTTTAGAAGTAGTGATGAGTTTAACTGCTTCACTATATTTTTTCTTTTCGAATAATAACTTTAGCTCAAGAAATTTACAAAAGCGTAAAAACTGATTGTTAGAATTATTAGAACTGCATTTTCTTAGTTCATTTAATAAAACAGATGTTTTTCCAGTTTTCATGTAGCTCAAAATGGCTTTAAAAATAGGAAGGCATTCACTTTTACATTTTTGCTGGTTTAATAAAACAATGACATTATCGAGATCGGAGCGACTGTTTATAAGAATGTAAAGTATTGCTTTTGATTCAAAATCACTTTCAGTTTTTGGGGTTACACCCTCTATAACTTTGTGCGCCTCCCTCCACCTATTAGTTGCATAGAGGCAATAAGCTTTTCTGAAAACAGTATTTGTATGATCCGGGGATTGTTCTAATATTTTATCAAGAGCTTCTAAGGCACTATTATATCTACGATAATTTATATAGATCATTGCTACCATGTATTCACGATCTAAATTAAATTTAATAATTGTTCTATGTTGAAGTAGATGTTTAAGAGCCTCCACATAGTTTTGTAATTTGTAGTAACATTCTCCGATTTTTAAAAGCGTCACTGTAGATTGAGTTTTTTCGTATTGAATTTTAAATTCTGCAAGGGCAATTTCATAATTTCCCAATGCCAAGTAGGCTTTCCCAATGTAATGGTTAATTCCAATATAATTGGGATTTTTTGATTGAATCAATTTATAATATTTCAAAGATTCAGAAGGTTTATGATTTAAATATAGGGTACCTTTACGGCATATAAGATCTAGATTGTCTGGAGATAAACTCAAGCCTTCATCTATATCTTTTAGACAATCCTCAAATGAGTAATTTTTTCCAAGTTTTGTTATCTTAAGTCTTGTAAGCTCGAGGTAGGAGTCTGCCAATTCTTTTATCACCGCAGAATTGTTCGGATTGCATTTTAGAACTGTTTTATAGACTTCAATATAGTTTCTACAACCCTCGATCGTACTTTTATTGATATTCCGCGGATTTGTTGATTGGGATACTGGTTTATTTTGTAGAGTTACAAAACTATCCGTTGAATTTTTTTCGTTATTAAAACTAACAGATGATGTCATAAAAAACTCATTATTAAAATTTAATGAAAATATTGTATCGTCTATTAATGCTAAAAGTCAATTTAAAACGTTATGAATAAAACCGTTGTTTTTAAAGAAATGTTTTGCAAGGATACGGGCATCATGAACCAAGGGATAAGAATGTCCTCAAAGAAGCCTGTGAAGGCATTGTTTAGGTCTAACACTTCGAAAACAATATTTAATGATTCTACTTTACAACTTCATCTTGCCGAAGAAGAGCAAGAGAGTACCCTTGTCCAAATCGGCGAAGAGAAGTTATTAGAAAAAGTTGAAAATTTAAAAAATCGCTCCAAAAGTACTGAAAAGTAAAAATTTAGTATTTACACTCCAGTCAACTCGAGTAGTCGTTTATTTCCTGTTAATCGTTCTGCAATCAGCTGAGCTCGATCTATCGAAAATGGATTGTTTAAAAAACTTTCTAAACTTGAAATGAAAAGCATCAAAGAGATTTCATCATTTAATTTTTTCGCTGCTCCAACGATACCCCTTAAACTGCTCTTGAAAAAAGCGCCTTCAGCGATATTTAAAGGAGCTTTGGATAGAAGCGATAACAAATGGATTTCATGTCCGATACGAGCCCTCAGAGGGTTATTTTGTTTAGGAAGAGGCCAAACTTTCTTCTCATGAAGATCTCTAATTATGTTACAGAGATAGGAGTTAAGAAAAGACCTACAGAATTCTTCAATCATTGGAACTTTTTCCATCTCAGAAGAATGTATGTAAGATCCTAACTTCTCAAAAGTGTGATGATTCATGATCCTTTCAAAATTTCTTGCAAATTGTAAATCGCCTTTTGCTTGATTGATGGAGTCAATAAAATCACGAAGTCTTTGCAGTAGTAATTTTTTATTCAGTTCCAGATTATATTTTGGTGCTTTAAGGATAAGCTCTATTGTTACCAAAATGGTTTCTGCATCTTTAATGTGCTCAACTTGCATATCGGTTAGGCTTTCAGGAATTGGTGTGGACTGAATTAAAGCTGTTTTAAGATGATTACCTATAGGTTCTAGAGAGTTTTGAGGTTTAGGTCTTGGGGGTGCAATTTTCGCTGCTCCCAGAGTTTCTTGAAAAACTCTGATCGCAGGTGGAGGAGGTAACTTTGATACCGGTGGAACAGGCGTAGGAATATCCTGAGGTTGTTCGGAAACGATATTGTTTGTAACTAAAGTTGGAATGGGCGCGCTTTGTACGGGCTTATCGGCACTTTTAGTTTTCTTTTCATTTTCTTGTTTATTTGCTACTGATGCAGCAGGGGGAATGCGTTCTTTTCTTTTTGGTTCTAATTTTCCATTTCGTCCACTTCCTGAAGAAGGTTGTAAAATATTTTGTGCAAGTTCCCTTTTATTCGCTGCCTTAATTTCAGCTTCGATCTTTTTCCGTTCTTTTTCTGCCTTTTCGCGGGCTTTTTCTTCTGCAATCCTTTTTAGGCTGGCTTCTTCTAATTTCTTTAGATTCTCTAATCTTTCGACCTCTGCAGCAGCCTTTTTTTGAGCTTCCTCTGCTTCTCGTTTGGCCTGATCTTCTGCAGATTCTTTAACTACGAATTCTTTCGCTTGCTTGCTTGAGCGTTTCTTTTTTCCTGTTCCGGTTGAAGCAGGCGATGTTGGGATTGATGGGTTTTTAGGCTTATTTTTAAGGTCATTAATCTTACTGTCAATAATTTGCTTGTAGTCATCGAATAAACTTTGTCCCTTATTTTGTAAGCATATACTTAAAGCTCTCTTAAGTTCTTCAGGCGTTCCTATTGCAATAAGGGCTCGCACCATTAAGGAATCTTGATCCTTAATACTATTTTTAGGGATTAAACTTAATTGACGTACTGCGTCAATGTATTTTTTTGTATCAAAATAAATTTTTGCGTAATTAAAGTTGATTTCAAAAGTTCTGGGTTGGTCATCTTCAAGCATTGATTCATCAAGCGCGACTAAACGATCTAAAATCTTAAGAGCTTCATCAGTTCTGCCATGGAAATGGATTAAATAAGCATAATCACACAAGACAAGTCTATTTTCGAAGGTATCAATATTTGCATCCCTGTCGATTAGTAAATCCTTCACACATTCATGATTATCATCCATAGACTCTTTTAGTTTTCCCAACTCCTCGTAAGCTACTGCCCTCAATTCCCTAGCTAGAAAATTATAAGGATCACGTCTTAAGGCTTCTGTCAAAAGACCTACAACTTCTGAATAATATTTACCGTCAAGGAGGTTCCTAGCAAAAAGAATATTCCCATAATAGCAGCCAGGCTTTTCCTTTAAATAAGCTTGGTAGTTACGGGCGCACTCTCTAAGGTGCTCATTCCTCTGTGCAGGATTTTTGATTTTCAGGTACAGGTCAAGCCCCTTGATCAATTTGAAATTTATGCTTTGCGGAAACTCTTGAGTAAATCTGCGTAATAGTTCGGTATATTTTTCAGTGCAGTTTGCAAAAAGGGAATTTATGATCGCTTTTGTATAAAAATCTTCTCTCTGATCATGTGTAAGATTGATTTTAGAATTGTTCAATGCGCCTTCGTATGTAATCGCAGCAAAATCGTAATTTGCAGAGCGGAATTGACATTGTCCAAGATGATCGATGTCTTCCGGTACCTTGGAACCTCTAAAAAAATCCTTTGCCCGTGCATAACAATTTCTTTTAAGATAAATTTTTCCATTCATCCTAGACGCTAAAATTTTATCCTCGTCGCTTAGACTATCGTGAACATCATCAGAAAAATCTACCAGATTTGACGCTTCTTCAAGTTTTTTTTCTGCAACAAGTTTTTCATACTCTTCTGAAAGTGCTGAAAAGGCAGTATTAATTAACGTTTCAATATCATCTATTAATGCATCCTTCTCTGGGGTTTCCTTATATGCAATTGAAAAATACCTTAAAGCTTCACCGTAATTCTGTTTTTGGAAAGATGCTCTACCTAATGATATGTTCAGTTGAACTAGGGCATAAGTCAGCAAGAACTTTATAGAGTTTTGCAAAACTAAATCGGTGTGAGAAAGATCTAAAGCTTTTGTAAACCTTTTACAAGCATTCTCATAATCCATTTTATGAAAAGCTACTTCACCCAGTCCTTTTAAAATTCTTGGGTTTTGCATATCTTGCATAAAAGCCATCTTGAAGTCTTTCTCGGCTTTGTCCCATTCTTTTAATACTAAATAGTGCTCAGCACGATTAATAAGTGTTGCTGTACTTTTTGGATTTTTCTCGAGTTGGCATGAAAAAGACTCAATTGCTTTTTGAATTTCTTTAGGGTCCTTTGGATCGATCCACTCTGCATTACTAATTTTTTTTGTTGAAGCTGAGTTCGGAGTTGCCGGAAGTGGAATACGATGATTTGGATTGGGATTAGTTTCAGAAGGTAATGTTGCTGCATTATTTTGTAATGTTAATCGATCTGGAATTGATGCAGTCATATTAAAACCCCTTTTTAAAAAAAATAACTAAATAGTATATTAAAAATCGTTCTAGAAGTCAACTTAAAGGACAAATTAAAATTTCAATTAGAAGATTCAGACTTGGTATCGATGTGAAATGTTTGGAGCAGAAGTAGGGCTAAAAGTCCATACTCCTGTTCAATTGCAAATTTTAGTTAGTCATCTAAAAAGTCTAAACTTACACTTTGTGGTTTTGTAGTTGTTGTATGCTCAGCAAGCCTTTCTGCAATCGCCACAGCCCAACCTGATGCAAAATCATTGCGTTGGAGAAATTTCTCAATACCTTCAACATTAAGTTGACCTCTGTTCAAGTTTCTAAGGTATTCACCTTTAATTGCATTTGAACATTGTAAAATATTTCTAAGGCACTGTCTAAATACAGTTTTTTCATCCTCAGTTAAATTCGCAGTTTTTGCTTTTTCTGATAAGTTATGAAGAATGTTGATTTCCGTATTTATGAACCCAAGCAAATTGTCATCAGTAATTTTCCTCATTAGGTGATTAATTCTTTCATCATTCTCAGAACCACAGGTGGGCC
This sequence comes from Parachlamydiaceae bacterium, assembly GCA_039806825.1. Taxonomy (GTDB): domain Bacteria; phylum Chlamydiota; class Chlamydiia; order Chlamydiales; family Parachlamydiaceae; genus JBDHQB01. The sequence continues at coordinate 12,118 of JBDHQB010000031.1, forward strand.
AATTTTTCTGATACTTAAATTCAAGTAATCTTACTACACAGGTTGATCCAATAAATAATCTTGCGAATTCCATTAGATTAGAATGAACAAGCGCTGGAGACCTAATGCACTCACATATGATTTTAAAGTTGGTTTCGCTGATTATTTTTTTAATGAAGAAGCTAAATTCTGTATCTTCTTGAGCAGAAATAATTCGATCAAATTCATATAATTTGATCAAAATTAATCTTTCTAGAACTTCTCTAGGTGCATTTGTGTGGACCAATGCAACAACCGCCTCTAAAGTCTCGATAGCCCCACGTATTCTTTCAATATGATTTGCTTTCATTGGAATGACTACATCAGTTTTCAGGACATCTATGTGTATGCTTGCAATAGGCTGCTGTAATACTGAAGGATCAAACGCTCTTTCTGTTGTTTTAGAAGGTTTCAATTTGTTATTTACAAATTGTACAATCGGCGGAGGCACTAGACGTGGGGGTGAAATCGGCCTTGGAGCTGGAGGTACTTCTGCAGCACTTTGAGAAATTGCTTTAGCTTCTTCTGCTTTCCATTTTGCTTTCTGTTTTTGGAAATCAGTTGCAAGTGAAGATTTACCGCTTCTAGTAGTCCCTGAGAACACATCGCGATTTCTAGATTTGGACTTTAAAAACCGTTCCTGCTTAAGTCTTTCTGCCTCTTCCTGAGCTGCTAATTTTTCTAAACTTTTTTGGACCTCTAACTTTCTTCTTTCCTCATCTTCTTTTTGAAGTCTATCGGCCTCTAATTTTTTTTGATTTTCCTTTCGCGCTTCTTCAGCTTCAGCTTCTTTTTTTAATCTTTCTGCTTTCTGCTCCTCGGTCTCTGTTGAGCCAGACGGTACAGCAGGTTTTGGCTTGGGCCTATTCTTTACTTTTTTAGGTTTTTGTTCAGCTGGCTTAACAGTTTGCTGGGAAACTGTCTTTGGTTTTGGTTGCACTAGAGAGTTACGTTTTTCTAGAACTATCTTATGCAAGGCATCAAACTCTGGATTATTTTTATTGTACGATTTACAGATAGTGCAAGCAGCAACTAAAGCTTCTTCAGTTCCAATTCCTATATGGCATTTTACTATCCAAATATCATAAGGATCTTCAAGAGTTAAATCTTTAGATCTTATTGACGTGAAAAGTTTAAGAGCCTCTTCATATCGCTTTACATCGTATAATAATTTAGCATAGGAATAGCATACACTCTTTGTAATAGTTTTATTCTTTGTATCAAGATCTAGGAGTAATGAAAATAGGCGAATTGCCTCTTGTCTATCTCCTGCCAAATGCACATAATAGGCATGCTTTGCAATAATCTTTCGAGCTTCATATGTATCTACATCATGGTCTTCAGAAAGCTCTATATGGTTAATGCATGTTTTATAATCATTCCAAGCACTTTTAAAATCACCTGATTCTTCTAAAATTTTTCCACGTAATTCCAGGGCTTTATAGTCATATGGGTTGGCAGAAAGAGCAATATTTAGAAATTTTATCGCTTCTTGCCTTGCACCACTTTTTGATAAAACTTTCGCTATATAGAAATTTCCGTAAGGGCAAAATGGAAATACCTTGAGATACTCTAAGAAAAGTGTTTTAGATTTAAAGAGCGCACTTTGATAAACTTTTTGTGTATCTCCACCTTCATAATAAATTTCATACGCATTTAAGAATTTTAGGCAGGCACTTTCAGGAAATTCCTTTTTTAATTTATCTTTTAATTCAAAATATTCAGCCCTATCTGCCCCGTAAAGAAATGAGTTCAATGCAGCTTTCATCAAAAATTGTTCCCTTTCCTCTTTTGAAAGAGAAACTTCTTCTGCAGCTAAAGCTTCAACATACACATCTTTTGCACAGTCAAATTCCCCTGTCAGAAAATAACAACGTGCTAAAAGGTCAATATCTGAGGCATGTTCTGGATCGTTTAAGTGATCTTTCGCAGACTCGGGCCAATTCCTTTTAACATAAACTTCAGCGAGTAAACTGTGCGCAATTTCAGTATCATTAGTATTTAAAGCATCATAAACGGATTCATCATAGGTTACTAACTCAGTTGCTCTAACAAGATCCCCTTTTTTAATAAGCTCGCGAAAATGAGAAACAGTATGCTCAAAAGCCAGATCAATAGTTTCACAGATTTCCTCTTCCTCACTGCTTCCTCGATCAACATTTTCATAAGCAACTGTAAGGCACTCAAGCGATTTGTTATAATTTCCAGTCTTTAAATAGGCTTCTCCCAAAGCTTTATTTGTTTTTACATCATCATCTTTTTTGAGATTGAGTCTGAGTTGAAATCGAGTAATAGCTTTTTGATAACTTTGATTTTGTAGGTCAACCCAACCTGACCAATACATTGCTTCAGGGTCCCGCTTATCAATGGTCAGAGCTGCTTTAAAATCTTCCTCAGCTTTTTTCAAGGACTCTTTATTTGATTTGTCCAATTGATACAAATTTGAGTATTGCTGTCCTCTATTTTTAAGATGCGTTGTATTCATTGGATCATTTGCAATTAATGTAGAAAGCCCTTCAATACTTTTTTGAATAACTTTAGGATCTTTTGGATTAAGAATTTCAATTTCTTCAAGATCTGAGGGATTAGAAGAGTTCACTACTGCAAATTGATCAAAAAACCATGCTGGAACAATAGCTTCTGCATTATCTAAATTTGAAGAGGAGAAGGCCTGGATTGATGAAGGCTCTCTGCTTGAACCAACACCGCCGGGAGAAGGAACTGGTAACATGATAAAAACCCTTTAAAATAAAAATATTTAACTATTATATATTATAAAGGGTTATAAGTCAAATATTTGTGTTTTATTTAACTGTAGATTCAGGGTTTTTAATTTTAAGAGATGTTGTTTTGGTTCGAGCTTTTTCCCTGTCGGAACAACACCCGCTTCAGTCGATTTACGCTTTCCATAACCCTTTGCAACGCCCCCACCTCCAGCTTTGGCAGTATTATAGCCATTTGGAACCATAGAATTCTTTTTGCCGATGCAATTATCTTCATGAGGCTTTGGATTCTCACCTTCCTTAAATTGACCATAGACCCCGCAAACAAACTTGTTTGGACTTTGCTGAATTGCTAAGGGCAGAGGTTTTTTAGATTTCTTTGAATTAAAAGATGACTGATGTTTCGAAAAGCGTTCGCGAATAGAAGATGTTGTACGACCTATATACCTACGATTCGTTTCTATATGTTTGAAAAAGTAAACAGCATTGACTTTAGATTCTATTGTCGGTGTTGTTTGGATCGTGATTTTGCTCTTCTTATCCTTTTGATAGAGTGGATAAACTTTTTCTGGAGTTACAGGTTCTATAGGGGTTGAAGGAATCACATCTGGATTCGGGATAAATTTGTTGCCGCCTCCTCCGCCATAATTTTCGTTGTAGCCATTTTCTACAGAATCATCTTCAGTAATACATTCCGTCTCTGCGTTATTGATATCTTCGTCAGGGCCTACAAACTTGCGGATCTTAAAGAAAAACTGTTCTGGGTAAGCTCTAACATCCTCAAAAAAGCGGCTTTTTCTCCTGTTCTCTCCTGTGTCGTTAAAGTCACGGATATATTCGGACATCCGATTGCTTACAGAATTTTCAGTTTTTCCATTTAGAGGCCAAATTATCTCTTTTCCCTCACCATCCGTAGTTTTGCGGAAAAACTGATAAATGACTCGGGTGATCTTTCTAACTTCAGCATCAAGCTTTAATTCGATCTCATTATTCTCATCAAGTGTAAGGAGATAAATTTTTTTAAGTATCTCAACCTTTTTTGCTTCAGGAATGATGACAGTTACCTTAGCCTTAATTTTTGCTTCAGAGGCGGCAGGGATGGGGGTTAGTGCTTTTTTTATAGATGGCAAGGTTAATGCTTCTTTCTTTGAAGGAGGCAAAGGAATGGTGGCGGTTACCAACGCACCACTCGGAATAGATAAAATATTTGCTATCGAAGGGGATTTGCTATGAAGAGCTAATGAAGTTGTAGTCATATATCCTAAAAAATAAATTTTGAATACAATAATACACTAAAAATGACTTTTTTTGCAATAAAATTATTTAAAAAGAATCTTTATATTAAATTAGTTAAAAGTTTATAATAAACTTAAGAATATATTAAATAATTAATGAACTATGGGATTTATACTAGCTAAAAAAACACCTCTAGAAAGTGAGGTTGACATGATCGAAGAAAAGCAGCTCAAGCAAATTTTTCGAGAACTCGTTGATCATGAATGGGTTCAAATGACACTAGATGGTACTCCTGTAACCATTAAAATCTTCGATAATGCTTCAAAACTCATGCTAGCTGCGCCCGTCTACGTCGGGTCAAATTATATCCCTAAGAGCGTAAGAAAGTCCCTCAGCGAAAAAGCCCCCTTCGATCAGCATAAAATACGTACCTATATGCACGTAATCGAAGAGGAATATCAGGTGATACTGCACTATTTAGGGCGCATCGAAGACTTAGACAAACGAAGGTTCCATATCCTGTTAGAAGAGTTTTGCAATCTCGCAGAAGAATGGAGACGCCATCTCGATAACAATGATCGAAATGACTTAGTTCACGTTAGAGCTCCAAATCCTTGAAGTTCTTAAGGATGAATAAATTAAGCTTAATTCATACATCCCAATCAATGGTATTGCTACCATAAGTTGGGAAGGTACGTCCGGGGGTGTTACAAGCGCCCCTACAACAAATGCACCCACTATAACAAGTCTACGCTTAGTTCTAAGTGTTTCTGTAGAAATAAACCCAAAATGGACCAAAAATAGTAAAGCCAATCCTATTTCAAAGACCAGCGCATGCCCGAAAAGCAACATCAACGAAAAGTCTAAATAAGAAGACAAAGACCAAAGGTTGATCCCAATGGATTCATTAAATTGATAGAAATAGGCATTTGCTAGGGGCAAAGTCACAAAATAGGCGGCACTTAGCCCAAGGGCTAAAGCAATAAGGGAACCTATAAGAAATGGAAGGATGATAGCTCTTTCATGCCTATGCAATGCGGGGATAATGAACCGAATGATTGGGATTATCCACAGTGGAAGTGTAAGGATTAGGCTTGCCCAAAGAGAAATTTTTAGGGAGGCCATAAAACCCTCGATAGGACTGAGGAGGGCCAACTTTGCACTAGGGACTGCGGAGTAGAGCGGTTGAGTGAGCAAAGAGAGCAAGGATTCCTGGAATAATAAGCAGGCTAAAAAACCTATAAAGACAGTAGTGAGGATTTGTAGAAACACCTTTCTAAGGTCTTCTACATGTGACCAGAAAGAGTTTTGAAAGTCGTCCAATTAAGTGTGGTCCGTAGTTTTTTTGTCGCGAGGTTCAATTTCGATAGTTTCCACTTCACATTCATCTTCTTTGCCATCGCAGGCCTTTTTGAATTCACGAATGCCTTTACCCAAGTTTTTAGCGAATTCGGGAAGTTTTTTTCCGCCAAAGAGAACAAGAACGAGCCCAAGAATAACAATTAATTCCCCTGTGCCGATCATAACCACTCCTTTTTAAAAAACATTATCTGAAAGCAGCATAAAAACAAAAAATAAAAATCACAAAGATTAGAAGGGAGAAGGGAAGAGAGAAAGGAGGGGGGGGAGCGGTTTGTGTGTGTAATAAGTTTGTGTAGAGTTTTTACACAGAGGCACAGAGGACACAGAGGTGCACAGAGATGGGTTGTGGTTTGTGAGGACGTTAAGCTTGTGAGGAGTTTTTACGCAGAGGTGCAGAGGTGCAGAGAACGCAGAGGTAGGTAGCGGGTTGTAGTGCTTAGAACTGTTAGCTTTTGCGGGTACCTTTAGCTCTGCCGAGGAACGGGCAGAACTAAAGGTACCCGCAAAAGCTAACGGTGCTACTGAACATTCGAGGAACGAATGTTCAAGGGTTTCTTTTCTTTTTGTTCTAGAATTTATCCAGGCACAATTCTTTTAGATTTACCACCTGGATTTTTAGAACATTAAGACCGCAGAGAATCTCCCCGCTCTCTTTCCTAAAAAGCATAAATAGTTTTTCCCTAGTGTTTGCGGTAAAAAAAGGAGCCATTGAACATTCGTTCCTCGAATGTTCAAGTAGCACCGTTTGCGTTGGCGAGTACCGTTGGCTTTGCCGTTCCTCGGCATTGCCAACCGTACTCGCCAACGCAAACAGTTCTAAGCACTACAAACCCTACCTACCTCTACGAACCTCTGCGTTCTCTGCGCCTCTGCGTAAAAACTCCTCACAAACTCATTATGTAACAAACCGTTACCTATCTCTGTGTACCTCTGTGGCCCTCTGTGCCTCTGTGTAAAAACTCTACACAAACTTCACGCACTCACAAATCTCTCCCTACCTTTGCGCCTTTGCGTTAAAAATTTCACACAAACTTATCACATCCATAAACGCATTCAACTACTTCAGACTAGAATTTGCTAAGAAAACTATTGATCTCCTCAACAATTTCCCCAATCCGCTCTTTTTGGTCGTCCGTCAACTTAAACTTTGATGCTTTTAAACTGTTTAACCCCTTCCTCAATGCAATAATTGCTGCGTTCCCATGATCGATCTTCCTGCCATCATTCTCGTCCAACGGAAAAGTCTCCCGGATCAAGGCCAAAAGCTCATTTTTAGTTTCGCCAGAAAAATTCTCGACGATCTTCTTTTTCTCCTCAATGCGTGCATCCCGCGCTGCCAATGTGTAGACAGCCTGCTTAGGCATCAATTCTACCTTAGGACGCAGATCCCCCGGCATCGCTTGATAGAAATCATAGTACTGCATCAAATTGTATGGAGTTTGTCTATTCCCATAAGCTGCCATTAACCATGCTGTGAATGCCCCATCCTCATATTTCGTCAATATGCTATGAGCCTTCTTAATCCTTTCCCCATGCAAAATAATGGCCTGATTATTGATCGCCTTCACTTCAGCAGTGATATCTGTCAAACGCTCAAAATCGGCTCTAAAATCATCTTTTCGATCTTCAGGAACATAATGATCCAAAATGTTATGCAAAGAAGAAATCTCAGCAGAAGAAAGCTTTGTTACATTAAAGACTCCAGCAAAACCCGACATCTGACCATTTGCAGATTGCTCCGCCATCATCGCCATCTTCGATGTCGATCTATTTTCCTTCTTCCCGTTCACCCTGTCTCTAAGCAAAGCATTGAAATTTGACATATGTAAATCCGCTTTACAACTTTATTTAAATCTCTTGATTACTTCTTTGGTCAGTGCTAAATAGTCTTCTGCAGCTCTGCTTTTTGGAGCAGTTTCAAACAATGGCTTTCCCACAATCGAAGCTTCAGATACCCCGATATCGCGGCGAATTTTTGTATTTAAAAGCTGGTTAGGAAAAGTCTTCTCGATGACATCCAAGAAACCGTCGTTGTTCTTTCCACGAGTGTTCCAGAAGGATAAAAGAACCCCCAAAATCGAAAGAGGATGACGCTGTGAAATACTGTCAACGAACTGAGACAACCTCTCTAATCCTTTGACGCTATAAAACTCTGGCGTCGCACAAATCAAAGTCTTTTGTGCTGCGATCAATGCAGACTCTGTTAACCAGCAGAGGGAAGGAGGAGTATCTATAATAATAAAATCGTACTTTAACGGATCGATCAAGCTGCGTAATTTCTCATGAGAATAACGATCAGAAGCCAATGGGCCTGTTACCTCAACCCGTTCGAGCCAAGTGTCTGCAGGAATAAGATCAAGGTTTGGAATTGAAGTTTGCAAAACCACATCCTTCAATTCTTTTGTTCCTTGTAGAACAGGAGCCAAGCTATCATTCTCATCAGGATCAAACCCCAAGCCAGCAGTTAAGTTGGCCTGAGCATCAAAATCAATTAACAGAACCTTTTTCTTATGAAATTTCGCTAACGCTGATCCAAGATGTAGTGCGGTGGAGGTCTTTGCAGTTCCACCTTTAAAGCTGCTAACTGCGATTGTGGGCATCGGTTACCTCATTCGGAGTAGGGAGATGTGAGTTTTCGTTCTTTCTTCTCTTGCAATAGGGTTTGTAGGAATTGATCTGGGTTGACTTCGCCATGGACTTTGTTGTCACGAGTACGAACATTGATTGTTTTATGTTCTACCTCTTGATCTCCAATAGTCAACATGTAATTAATCTGACTTAATTGAGCATTTCTGACTTTTTTGCTGACAGACTCATTCGAAGCATCCACATCCACATGTAGGCCTGCATCTTTGAATTTCTGCTCAAGCTCGCGAGCGTATGATTCATGACGGTCCGCAACGGTTAAGATCCTCACTTGGAGTGGGCTAAGCCATAATGGAAATTTACCTGCATAGTTTTCGATCAATATGCCAAGAAAACGCTCTATAGAACCAAAGATAGCTCTATGGATCATAATCGGTCTTCTACGACTACCATCGCTGTCAGTATAATGTAGGTCAAATCTTTCAGGCAGAGCCATATCCAATTGGATAGTCCCACACTGCCAAGTACGATTGATCGCATCACGAATATGAAAGTCAATCTTTGGACCATAAAACGCGCCGTCACCTTCATTGATTCTGTAAGGAAGACCAGAACTGTCAAGAGCCCCTTGAAGCCCCTTTGTCGCTATTTCCCACTCTTCATCGGTTCCGATGGTATTTTCCTGTGGCCTTGTAGAAAGTTCTAAATGGTAGTGCAGACCAAAAGTAGAATACAGCTCATCAGCAAATTTAATTGCGTACAAGATCTCGTCTTTAATTTCGTCAGGTTTCATGAAAATGTGAGCATCATCTTGATGGAAACTTCTTACTCTAAATAATCCCGATAAAGACCCAGACGGTTCATACCGGTGCACGTTCCCGAATTCCGCTATTCTCAAAGGAAGCTCGCGATAGCTATGAACACTGCTACCATAATAGACCATGCATCCAGGACAATTCATCGGCTTAATTGCAAAATCACGGTCTTCAATCTGCGATGTAAACATATTTTGACGGTAATTAGCCCAGTGACCTGAGCGCTCCCAAAGGTCACGCACCATCATGGATGGAGTTTTGATCTCAATATAGTTGTATTTTTTATACATCTCTCGTTCAAAAGCGATCATCTCATTCCAAATAATCAGACCTTTTGGATGAATGAACGGCATTCCAGGAGCCTCTTCCTTCAGTGAAAACAGGTCCAACTTAGGTCCAAGGATCTTATGGTCACGCTTTTTTGCCTCTTCCAGTTGAAGTAGATATTCTTTCAGCTGCTTGCGGTCAGGATAGGAAGTTGCATAAATACGGGTCAGCATCTCATTTTTGGAATCGCCTCTCCAATAAGCTCCCGAGGTCTTAAGAATCTTTAGCGCCTTAATTTTCCCAAGATTATAAAGATGAGGACCACGACAAAGGTCAAAAAATTCCCCCTGACGATACCCTGTCAGTAAATCTCCAGCTTCAAAACTGTCAATTAGCTCTGCCTTATATTTGTTATTCGCAAAGTACTTTAAGGCTTCTTGCTTATCCTTAAAGACCTCTCTTTTGCTGACATGGTTCTCCTCGACAATCTTTTGCATCTCTTGCTCGATCCTATCAAAATCAGCGTCAGAAATTTGCAGATCAGCAAAATCGTAGTAGAACCCATTATCTATTGGAGGGCCAATTGTCGGCTTAGCATTTGGGAAAAGGCGTAAAATGGCTTGGGCTAAAACGTGCGCAGAAGTATGCCAAAATACCTCTTTTCCCTGTGGATCTTCAAAAGTCCACAAAATTACATGATCATCATTCTGGAGAGGTGTCGACAAATCACGCGTTATTCCATTAATGTTAGCTCCTAATGCTTGATTAGGTCCCTTTTGATTTAAACGATCTGCTAAGTCTTTAGCAGTGCTTCCCTCAGGAAGTTCAATAACGGAATTATCTTTAAGCTTAATTTTTAACATTAGAGATCACCTACCTTCAGATGGATGGCAAATATTACCCTATTTGCCAAATTTCCTCAAAGGTTCTAAAATAGATTATACTAGGAGACACCTTGGAAAGCGAAGAAGAAATCCCAGAAACCCCTCACATTCGTTATCCCATTGACCATCCAAAGTTTCCTGCTGCCGTTTTTTCCCAGTACTCTAAGAAGCGTAAAGCCGCCTTTTCCAAATGCGCCGATAACATAAAAAGGGTCTGTGCCGAGGAATATGATGATATTTCAAAACGGGTAGATAGGTCTCATATCCAAGACAGCACCTCCGTAAGGAACAATGCCCGGACCCGAAGGCTTGCCAATCTTCTCATTAATGATAAAGGGGAAATTAATCTCGACGTTCTCCCAAAAGTAGAACAATGTATCCAAAATACCCTTCATTCTCTAGGTCCAGATCGGCAAAACGATTCCAGACGACAAGAACATATTTTAAAAGTCTTGCAGATACTCCGAAACAATCCCCAAGCTTTACGCCTCCTACGTAGCATAGGCAAACCTTACCAACACCCCATCGCCGACCAAATTATTAGAGATACACTGCAGCTTCCACACAATTCAGCTGTAACAGATGCCCATGCCCGAAGGGCCGCATTATCTGCCTGGATGTGTTACTTGCGCCAAAACGTCGGTTCCTGCTTTGCCACCGCTCCCGCTATCGTTGTTCATGATGAACAACCTGAAGTCTTCCTAAATGATTTAAACGAGCTTTTGAACACTGGAAGGCTCAAACGCACATTCGGTGGAGTCGAGTATGCCGTTCCCTTTAGTATGAGCTGGGGAGCTGGTGACCTTAGACGCCCCATACTTTTGCTTGATGAACCCAGTAAAGACGCGGAAAACTTGGCCCTTTCTCCCGGTCTTGCAGCAGCATTTCAAGCTATTAGAATGATTGATTCCAAGCATCCCCTAAATGAAAAAATTGGATCCCTGCAGACGATCATAGAACCAATTATTGTTAATCTTCCTGAAACACATTTTTTCTGCTGGATTACCCCAGAAGATATTATTAAAAAAGTCATCATGGGAGAACTTCAAATCACAGAAAATGACCTTCATGAATATGCTCAGAGGCCACGAGGAATGATCCACGAAAGTCTTCTCATGCATATGCCAAAAACCACCAGAAGAACCGGCGGCAAGGGGGAAGCTTGCGGGCTATTCTTTGTTATGTTTGAAGCTGCCAAAAACGCCTTCAAAGGTGTTGCTGACAATGCTTTATTGAAAAGTTGGGAATTCACCCTAGCCTCCTTCGCAGACACTAAAGCTGACTTTACACGCTGGAACTTATACTCCAGCCTCGGACTGTCCCCCGATCAAAAAAATGGTATAGGCTACGTCCTATACGAAAAAATTAAGCAAAAACTTGATAATGCCAACCGCGTAGTGATGGACAGACAAGCAGAATACGAGTCTGTCTATGCACAAGTGAAGTTTATCGAAGGAAGAATGAAGAGCGCATCAACGGAAAAAGAGATAAATTGGCTCCGGGTAGAATATCAAAGCCGAATGCATGAATTCTATATGCTCGAAGAACTAAGGGATAAAGCTAATGCTAAAGCCCACCGCTACAGTAACCTCATCAATGACATGGTAAAGAAATTTGATACTATGTTCCCGAAATATTTCCAAGAGGTCTACGATGCCGATATGCGAGATGTAGGTTTTGGAATCTATGACGACAGCCCAGCTGGTTTTAGACTCCTCTTCAAACATGGCCGCAGTAATACGGCCCAATGGACACTCATTCGGACTCCACAAGAATACACCGAGGCCCTTTCATCCTTTTTTGTGGCCATTGAACCAGAACTTAAAGCCATGGAAGGCTATGAACCCATCGCTGAGGATATTTCAGATCTGGTAACATCCCTTGTAAGCCATGTGAAAACAAATGAATTTTTAGAATCTTCCTTCCATAGAATGGCACTTGCCCATAATGCCCCATTGATCAAAGATCCTTTAAAAAATTTGGACAAAATTGAAAAAAAACCCTGGGCATATACTTCTGGAGGAGGTATGGACAGCCTTGTCAGCTCCTATTTTTGTCTCCCACAAAAACCATCACAGTCCTCAAGATGGGTTGAGAACGAAGTCGAGCTTCTTGTGTTTTTTGTGGACATCTTGAAACAACTCCCGCCAAAAATGCTTGAAGATTATGTGCAAAACCCCGAAAAATCCTTTTTAATGTATTCACCAACCCATGCATTCCTTCTAAAACCAGGACTCTCCCCGCTAAAAGAAGCATGGCAGTCCGAAACATTTACCTACACATGGATCAGAGACGAGCTAATAAAGCCTGCTGAAATATTTTGGGACCATCAGTTTATCGAAGAATCCGCCCAAGAATTCCTCGTGGGAAAACTAGTGGAAAAAGTTCCGCCCAATTATCAACCCAGATTTAAGACAGTTTTTGCGCACCCCTCTGGAAGAAAGACTCCATACGAATTCAAAAATTACCTCATAGATCTTATGAACCATGACAGAGGATTAAAATCAGGCGGAAGAATAGTCTTAAACCCAGATGAAATTGATTCCCTGCTTTTTGAAGCACTTCCGCTCGTCCATAGGACAGAACTCCATTCAAAACTAAGTACTCTAATTGAGAACCTTCCAGAACTTGATGAAGAACTCAGTCGTAAAGCATTAGTTGAGCTCAGTACCCTCACAGATGTCAATCTCACACACGATTGGATCACCGCAAAAAACCTTCAGGATATATGCAAGGCAATTATTATGATAGCAGCAGGCACTACTTCAATGCATACTAACTTTCCTAAATTAATTTTGACTAAGTCCCAACAACTAGGATTTGCTCCACCCCAATCCATACTATTTGCCGATACCAACTGGACCCGAGACCTATTTGCCTTTGTAGCTAACCCTGGAACAGGACTCCTAGAATTGTGGAGGGTAGACTCCTTAGGATCAACAGGCTACCCTATGTCAATGTGGAAAGAATGGCTCAATGGAACAAGACGCGATATCCCCTGGGGGGTCTACACTAGACCTTATGAATATAAATTATCCCTTAAAATACTTTAGATTTAGAATTCAGAATACGAAATACAGATTACATAGGTAATAATATTTCAGTTAGCTTTATTTTATTGTTATTTAATGTGCGATATATAATTTATCTAATACTTCTAGATTCTGACTTCTGAATTTTGAATTCTATCCTCAATTATTCTCAAAAGCAGTTGACTTTATCTCAACTAAGGTTTAAACATGTAGGCGAATTCTGCAAACGTTTTATTTTTTAAGCAGAATTATATTATTTTAGAACGACTCTCCCACTACATGCCGGTATTTTCGTAAGAATTATATTCTGGACGTAATGTTTGCAACAGTACGGGATTTAAGTTAACACAATATGGAGAAGAATATGCAGTTTCTCAGGTATTTGCTGCCACTAGTTGCGGTTATCGGCCTTGCATCTACAGCAGCATTCGCATTAGACATAGACGCAGAATCTAGAGTAGACAGAGAAATCAATGAAAGAGATTGGGATGCTCTACGTGAGTTCTTAAAAAACAGACGTATCCTAGAATCACAAGACAAAAAAGAAGACAACCTTATCATTACCGGAGATGTGCGTTCTGAGTGGCGTAATATGGTAGAGCGTCAGGATGGAGTTAATCTTCGTGGCGGGCGCAATGTCAACAAAAACGGAATTCCTATCTCCCGCAATGACTTTGACATCGAATTCAACCTGCGTTTTGACTATACCTGCAACAGAGCATGGGCTGTAGCGCACCTTCAGTTCGATAACTCTGCTGGTATCGACCCAGCTGATTGCGACTGCGGAGATAGCTTTGAAGTCTTAAAGAAGAAGCATAAAAAAGCTCTAATCAACCCCTGGAATGCAGGTGGAAGCGGACATTGCGATGACCTGTGCCTTAAGCGTGCTTATATTGGATACAACATCTATTCAGATGCTTGCACACGCTTTGATGTTGAGTTAGGAAGACGCAAACTTTACGACATCTTTGATTCCAAATCACAGTTTTTGAGCCGTTTTGACGGATTACTGTTCCGTGTGACAGGATCATGGGAATGTGTGGCTGACTGGTATTGGAAGTTAGGCGGATTCCTTGTTGACGAGAAAGTTAACTACTTTGCTTGGGCGACTGAAGTTGGTTTGTTGGATATCTTTGACAGCGGATTTGACTTTAAATATTCCTATATTGATTGGGTGAAAAATGGACGCAACCGTTGTGGGGTGCGCAATCCGTTGGCAACACTATTCAGAGTGTCTCAGTGGACAACATACTACCACTTTAATCCAGATATCTTACATCAGCCAGCCTATGTTTACGGAGCGTTCCTTTACAACCATGCTGCTAAAGAAACAATCTTGACATTCCACAAGAAAGAGAACATTGCGTGGTATGCTGGATTCCGTGTTGGTAATGTGGATAAGGAAGGAGACTGGGCGTTTGAGGTGATGTATCAGTATGTTGAAGCACAGGCAGTACCTGATTTTGATGTATCTGGAATTGACCGAGGAAACGTTTTGGATGACTGCTTCACATCTGCGGTATTTATACCGACAGAGGATGGAGGGTTCCTGATATTCCCACGTCGTGGAAACACCAACTTTAAAGGTTGGAGATTTGAGGGCTTGTATGCATTGACAGACAATCTCACATTGAATCCACAACTAGAGTGGGACAGCCCTGTTGACACCGAAATTGGAGGCCGCCACTACTTCTCCAAATTCGAGCTAGAAGTCATCTACGCCTTCTAAGAAGCCCTTGCTTCCCAAAGCAAAAAAAGCCCGGGCCACCCCCGGGCTTTTTTATTCCCCTCATCCAAAAAAACACCACTTTAAAATTGATAACAGGCATTTTGCATCAAAGGGGTTAGCATTTCCGCATCCCAACAAACTTACTTTAACATCAAAGCAGTAGCATTTCAGAATAATCACAACATACTTTTTCCCATCGAAAGCGCTAGCATTTCCGCAGGCGTGGAGTGCGGTAGCGTAGCAAATGCGGAGCTACCGCCATGCGTTGAAAGACAAACTCCATAGCTTCTTCTCTCCCACAACAAGAGCATTCTAGCTCACACTTTACAAAATCAAAAATTCGTTTAAATAAAACTTCTAAAACGTATACTCGCACTCCCTCAGACAATGAGAGAACAACTTTCACAAAAAAATATTTTACATGATACGATAACAGAATTTAAACCATTTAAAAAATACGTAAGCGTTCAGTCGTCAGCAGTAGATCTTAAAAACTGGGATCAAATTAGAACTTGGTGTAGCATTCGCGATCAT
>JBDHQB010000052.1:0-5766 GCA_039806825.1 Parachlamydiaceae bacterium
CCACAACCTGGCTAACCCCCGACCCCCTAGGCTACGAAGCGGGCCCCAACCTCTACGCCTACGTCAGCAATAACCCCCTAACCCACATCGACCCCTACGGCCTAATGGAAAACAACGGATTTATCAACATTGATATTACAGGATTGTGTCAGAGTGCTTTTCAAATTTTGGGACAAACATTAGAAGCAGTTAGTTGGCATGCATTACCTCCATTTGTTAAAGATCCCTTTCTTTTACTGGCCCACGTAATGATGAAAGGGACTGTAAGAGGATATTTACCTTCTTGGAAAGAACAACATTCAACTATAGTTTATATTGCAGGAAAAGAAGGATCATTAAATTATAATATTGGAGGGGTTAATGGTATTGCTACTTCCTTGGATGAATTTGTAGATAGGCTAGCTAATATTTCAGAATTATTTGGAGGAAGTCAAGTTATAGGGGCGTATAGTGCTAAACATGGATTTGTCACTGATATTTTAGAAGCAATTTTAGAATTAATAGGTGTACCTACAAATTCAGTAATGACATTTGTTCGAGGCGTAGAGCTACTAAGTAAGTTTGCAGGGATTAATAACCCAATAACTTTATTAAATCATAGTCGAGGTGGTATAACCCCCTATACAGCTATTCCTTATATTTCCGAAAAACTTAGACAAGCTATAAAGTTAATAACTTTTGGATCAGCCCATTTATCTTACAATGGGTATGGAGAGCATTTTAATATTGTGAACCCTTATGATCCAATCCCAATTATTTCTAACTTAATAAATCCAATTATGTGGAAATTAAATCCACTTTGGTGGAAATCAATATTTATGCCTTGGAAATGGGAACATTCATTTGAATCTCAGTTTTATCAAAATGCCTTACATGAAATTAGTAGTGGAACATATCATGGTTATTAGGATTATTTTCTAACAATGCTTTCATTGAAGATGCTTTAACACGTTTAATATATTTTTTTCCCCAATAATATTTAACTGTTAAGGCATCTCCACTTTGTCTTGTTGAGGTTATAAACCCTAGTCCATCGCAATTCCTTTCATTATTAGGGATAACAAAAAAAGAAAATCTTCCCTGTTCATTTGCATTTATAAAAGTTAAAATTACAGGAGATTCATTAGAAAAGGACTCTATTTTAATTTCTTCTTTTGGATTAAAACCCTCACCAATACATTCATACAACGAGCCATCTAAAGATCTCAGTTCAATGGAAATTTTCTGACCACTACCATTAGTTGCTTCTATAGGATGATTTACTAAATGGGTTGAAATACATTTAGAGTTATCTTTGTTTGTTAGAATTATGTCCATGCTTTCGCCTAAGCACATTCCTCCCACAAAAAAAAGATACGTTTTCAACAAACTGTACTTTTTGTTCGGAAACAATATGATATTTTCGCCCTTAACGTTTTGAAAAACTTCTCCTATTTCATTTAGTTCGCCCACACAATTCCTAGTACAGAGCATAAATTTTTCATTGGGATTGATATTGAAATTTTGAAGAATTATTGAATAAAAATTGTATACATCATCTTTTATAACTTTCTGAGTTTGAAACTGTGCAATTAATTTTGGTTCTGCATTTTCTTTATTTTCTTGTGCTTTAGAGGCTCCTGAACACCCAATTTTCTCATAAGAAAATAAACAATTACAAAAAGATATAAAAAGAACGGAAAAATTAAATATGTAATTCATTTTTTTAAATTTTTTGAGGGTTAAGATTTTTTTCTACCTGGTATACATCAACGCAGAACAACCTACAAGATATTTTTCTATTGGATGTATCTTTTCCGGAACATAGGGATCACAAAGATTAGAATCCACATTTACAAAAAATATATGGATAAGTTTTGAGAAAGCTTAGGTATATGCCTGGAGGTATATACCTAAGTGGGTTTAGTTAAATGAATGGCAGAGTTCGGTTAGAGTAAGCTTATCATTTTCGAATACCATTACATAGGTGCCATAGATAATAATCTTCTTATTAGAAACAAGAGGCTGGATAGTCACATCAGGTTCACCAAGAATTGATATAACTTTTTCATAGCTTGTTCCCGGCTTGTCTAGTTCAGCTTGGTGAATAAACCTATCACACAAATGCACAAACTGAATTTCACTTAACCCATCATCGTACTTGCATATTCTTGATTGTCGCGAATGAAACCAAGCTTTGTCATAATCTCCAACATTTAAATAGGCGGCACATAAATTGAGATGATTTCTTGCGAAGTCAGGCTCTAAATCAACCGCCTTCTGCAATTCACATATCGCCTCCTCATAATTACCTTGCTCAAGATGCTGAGTGCCCTTTGTATAATGGTATGAAGATGTTACTAAGCTGCAGCTTGTGAGTATTAAGAAAAAAGAGAACTGGATGTATTTAAGTAATTTCATATCTCGATCCATGTAAAATATTTTTTGTGAAAGTTGTTCTCTCATTGTCTGAGAGAGGGCGAGTATACGTTTTAGAAGTTTTATTTAAACGAGTTTTTGATTTTGTGAAGTGTGAACTAGAATGCGCGTTGTTGGAGCAGGAGCTACGGGGTTGTCTTTCAAAGGATAGCAGTAGCTCCACTTTGTTTCGCTATCGCACTCCACCCTATGAAGGCTATAGAGAACATTTTAATATATTTTATCTCTTGGATCCTATTCCTGTTGTTGCAAATTTATTCAATCCAAATTTAAGAACCATTAACCCAGATTGGTGGAAAGTTTTGTTTTTTCCCTGGAAATGGCAGCATGCATTTAAATCACCCTTTTATCAAAATGCTTTAAGAGATATTGTGAATGGAAATTATGTGGGATACTAATTGAGTTTTGAACGATCTAAGTATTAAATGAAGGAACATGAATGAAGAATCAAATTTTATCAATGTTGTTATTTTTAATTATTGGATATCCGCAAAATATCTACTCAGCAATTGTAAAGGGTTCTCTTCAGAAAATTGTTGAAAAAACGCGCTTTGCTAAATGCAATGAGCCTTCACTTGCTGCAATTTTTGAGAAAACTGAAATGGAAAATGGGGTGAATTATAATTACTATCGATTAAAGTTAACCAACTTTCCATTATCAAAAGGAGATAAATTTATTTTGATTTACAGGAATTGTTTTGGAAAATCTCAAAAGTTGGCAGATGCGTATGTTAATGATAAGTTAGAAATTGTATTATTAATTCCTAAATCTAGGCCTTTCATCCTCGATGATTACAAATGTCGTCTTGGGTTAATGAGTCTTGGAGAAAATGTAGATATCATTCTAGCTACAGAAGATTTAAAAAAAGGGGTCACGTCACATATTGTAATGCTTCCCCTTGAAACAAAATCCTCTTCAGGTCAGAGAATTTCCATCGAGCTTAGGAATTTTTATGCACTGCGTTATGAATGTATTGGAGATGGATATTGTTTAGGAGAAGAACTTAAGACTATTTCAAGATCTGGTAATGAAGTTAGTACAAAATACATTAGAGCTGAAAAAGATGGTACATTTAGCTTTGGAATTAGGCCTGGAGTAATTGGAAGAACCGGTGGATTTGCTACGATAACTGTGGAAAGAAAAAATGGTGAATCGTTGACGGTAGAATATCCTTGGGGTGATAAGAATGTTCAACCTAGTATATTCCAATAACTCGGAATGATAGCAAAAGGGTAGCTTCACTTAGTTGGACTACCCCCATTCTCCCAGGCGTAGGTTGATGCTGAAGGCAAATGAAATCGCTGAATTGCAACTTATGAGCTCTGGGGCTTTTCAAGCAACCCCAAAGACGCTTTAACAGGTCATTATTTATTTTGCGGTAGCGATCGTAGGGAGCTGCCGCCCTTGCCTTGACCCAAAGGCAAAGCTTTGTTTTCAAAGCCTTACTAGTATCTTGTTATACAGAATTTCTTTTTGGCGGTCAGGCTAAAGGCAGCAGCTCCTTACGGTCGCCACCGCATTCCACGGCCTACGGCAAAAGCTGCGGCACTGTGTTTGTAAATTCCGCTTCGTCAGCTATGTCAACTGTGTCCACTTTGGTCGAGGCTATTCCTCAACAGCAACAACCTGGCTGACTCCTGATCCCTTAAGCTACGAAGCGGGCCCCAACCTCTACGCCTACGTCAGCAATAACCCCATAACCAACATCGACCCCTACGGCCTAATGGAAAACAACGGATTTATCAACATTGATATTACAAGTACTTGTCAACACCTTGCTCAAGGCCTTGGCAATTTTATTGGTGGAATTTCATCTTTTGCAGGAAATATTTTAGGAGAATTAAGCTATCAACTGCTACCTCCATTTGTACAAGACCCTTTTTGCCTCTTAGCACATGTGATGGTAAATGGAACAATTAGAGGTTTCACACCCTCTTATAGCCAACAACACTCTACAAATGGGATGATTTTTGGAGATAATGGAGATGCACCTTACGCTGTTGGCTTCCATAATGGCATGTGTAATAATCTTAGTAAATGTATAGAAAGTGGATTAACGGTATCTGACGCTCATGGGAAGATCACTACTTGGTATACTTTAAATGCAGGCCATGGTTTCATTGCAGATCTTGGAGAAGTTGGTATTAATCTATTAGGAATTCCAACAAATGCGGTTTTCCAATTTGTAGATATGGTTAGAAGTATGGATAGAGCCAAAGGGGCAGGAGTACTAAAAATTATACATTGTCATAGTCATGGAGGTTTAATTCCATATTTGGCAATGAAATATTTGACCCAAGAAGAAAGAGACTCAATCATTATAGTCACTTATGGCTCTGCATGGCTATCATTCAAGGGATATGGTGCCCATATAAATATTGTGCATCCCTATGATCCGGTTCCTGTAATAGCAAATTTTTATAATCCGAATCTCAGTACTGTTAATCCATCTTGGTGGAAAGTTCCTTTTAGCCCACATAAATGGGAACATTCCTTTTTAAATGAATGTTATCAAAGTGCCCTAAGAGAAATTGCAAATCTTAACCCATACAATTTATTATAAGGAAAACTCCAATGCTAAATAAAATTCTGTTTAATTTTACTCTACCTCTATTAGCATTTCATACTGCAGTTGTTGCTCTTGAAAGCAGTCCTATTCTAAGTGCTGTTCAAGTACATTCTATAGTAAAAGGAAGTAATTGTTATAATCTTCGTTTAGTAAATCCACCAGATTTAAAAAGAAAAAAACTTAAGTTCATTTCAAAAAATTGCTTGGGTTACGCAACTGAAATAGCAAAAGGCAAAATGAATAAGAATGGTAGAATTGAATTAACTTTTATTGATGGATCCAAAGTATTATTAGAAAATTACATTGTGTATGCTGAAGGCATGTGTAAAGGTGAAAGCTTTGATATAATTCTTTTATCCGAAGATAAAACTTTTGAAGTTTCTGCTCATATTGTAATGCATCCTATTGAGAATTGTTCTCCAAATGGACAACGAATTTCCGTAGAATTACGTTCAAGGTATGGATCTATTTATCAGTGCTTTGGCGATGGATATTTACCAAATGAAGAATTAAAAACCATTTCACGTTCTGAAAATGAGAATATTGTCCAGTATATCAATGCAACAGAAGATGGCACTTTTACGTTTGGTTTAATGCCAATGGTTATAGGAAAAACTGATGGTGTTGCCTCAATAACTATACAAAGAAGGAATGGTGACTCTCTTTCCTTAGACTATCCTTGGGGGAAAAATTCGATTAACAAAGTAACTTTTTAACCCCTTATAACTGAAATGTTATTACCTACTGATGGAGTAACTACTTTAGAAATCCTTCAAGA